>DAOSVE010000076.1:0-8399 GCA_035593465.1 Candidatus Atribacteria bacterium
TTCAATCCCTTATAGGTAGGCTAAAAACCCGTTCGAGGGGCTTAAAATAAGGATTTCTTATTTCCTATTCACTTTTCAAGGTGCACACCTGAAATTATTAAAAACTACTGTCATCCTTTTGTCAAGCGGAGACTAAAATATCTTTTCTTTTCTGTCGATCCCCGGGGGTTTTTGCACTATTGGACATCGACGAAAAATTAGATGATCGTCTGGTGGCCACCTTTTTCTACACCTATTATTTCTCGCTCAGAATAACGAGTGGTGCGTAAAATGTAGAAGATTACCGAGTCTTCTTCGAGCTTTATCTTTTTGGTAACTTCTGCTTTTAGTTTTTCGTATTTAGCATCGGTGAGTTCTCCTTCTAAAACTGAGTTTTGCACCCAGTTCAAATATTTCCGAGCAATATTTAAGACCTTGGTTACTCTACTTTGATTTACGTCATAAACCATAATGATAAACATTTACCATTCAGCCCCAAAAGGAGCATAATTTTCTTCCCCCATAAAGTGTTTTTCCAGCTTATATAATTCCAGCCGGATGAGCCTTCGGTAAGAGACCTGTCTTCCTATTTTGCTGTGATTGATAGTAGTTTTTAATCTTTCTTCGAATCTTTCTACGAAAGCTCGTCGGCCCGATTCGTCTAAATATATCCCCCCTACTCGTTCATCAAAATTCTCCGAGCCTATCATCTTTTTGTTCAACAGGTAAAAAATAACCCGGTCAACCAATATGGGTTTAAAGATTTCAGCTACGTCTAAATTCAAGGTAAATCTACGAAAGTTAGTGGTGTGCAGGTATCCAATACGGGGGTCAAGATGAGTTTTGTAAATCTCAGACAACACAATAGTGTAAAGCAGAGAATTGCCAAAACTGATAAGGGCATTCATTCTGTTTTCTGGTGGTCTTTTGGTCCGGCTTTCCAGATTAAAATCTTCGTCTTGCACTATAGAGTCAAAAGAAGAATAGTAAATCTGCCGGGCATTCCCTTCTATAGCCATTAACGATTCAACTGTTTCTTGCTCCTCTGCCGATTGAGAAAAGGAATTTATCTTTTCTATTAATGGCGATAGCTCAACTCCTCGATTGTTGTAATAGCTCAAGACTTTTCCCATATTCTGAAGGGCACCTTGAACAAAGCTTTTAGCTAAAGTCAGCCGCTTTGCTTCATCCAGATAATGCTCTGCTTGTTTCAAGATGAGATAACCAGAGTTGTAGTGCTCCCGAGGGTAAAAGCTCCCCGAATAATAGCCATAATAATTATAAAAATGGAGCAATATTTCATTTTGAGAGAGATATTCGAGTATCTCTTTATTGAGAGAAACTTCTCCAAAGATATGAATTTCTCGAGTATTCTCGATAGGGACATATTTGCGTCCTCCCTCACTATCTTCAAAATAGATGGTGTTATGTTTTCGCTCGAGTTTACCACTGGAGAAAATGTAAATGCTCTCACTCATGCCCAACAAAACTCCCGATAGGCACAATTGGTGCAAAACTTTATTTTTCGAGGAGGGGGAGAAGAAGGTAGAGCAATTATCCTTTTTATATCTTCTATAACATTTTTCATCTTTTCTTCTAATTCTGGAGTTAAGTCTACTTTTATTCTTTTTCTTTCTTTAGGAAAAAGTAAAACTCCTTCTGAGGTGATGCCACTCTCTCGTAATCGGTAAAGGTAAAACAACAGCTGTAGCCTGGCACTTTCTTCGGCTCGAGAACTCTTTTTTATTTCTCCCACCACTAAATTTCTCTCTTTAGTTTGAACCAGGTCTAAGACGACATTTTCAAAGTGGATTTTTTTCTTATCCCGGTCGTAGCTTTCCGTGTCTAAAAATCTACCTATTTCCAGATAGGAATTATCCTGGTCAGGGGTAATTTGATGAGCCATAAGCCATAGTTGCCTCTGGCAAATAGAGTAGCTTTGAACCAGAGTTCCCGATACATGGCCATCTACCATATAGCTGACCCTCCTTTTAATTTAAAGCCAGTTTCGGAGTCATAGAAATCGGAAAGACTGTCATTATTAACATAGCGAAAACCGGAAACTTCAGGGGGGAGATTTTCTACCTTTATTGGTACTGAAACGACGAATTGGTAAAAATCGCCTTTTATTTTATCAAACTCCAGACGTCTTTGCCACAGGTCTTTTATTTCCTTGATTTCTAAAAAGGCATTCCAGACTTCCTGAGCTTCCTCGTTTATCTCTAAGAAAACGTCTAATTTGGGATAATCTTCCTCAATCAGTTGAAAATCTGCTATCCCCACCTGCTGGTCATTGCTGGTGTATTTTAATCGATAAACAGCTTCCAGTAGCTTTCTCGATTCATCGCTCGATTTTTTATTTTGCAATAGGTGAAAATAATTCTCCACCATCTCGAATAAATCTTGTTCATAAAGAACATTATTTTTAAGAAGAACTTTTTCTGTTTCCCGGAGAAGTAAAGAATCATAGATATAGGAAGAGTAGGCACGTTTATTATCTTGCAAGCGTACTATATTTACCAGCCCCTTTTCTTTGCTCCAGTTCCGGTTACATCTTCCAGCAGATTGGATGAGAGAATCCAGAGGAGCGATGTCCCGGTAAACCACATCAAAATCTATATCTACTCCTGCTTCTACCAGCTGAGTGGTGACAGCCAAGCGAAATTTCTTCTCCTGTAGTGCTTTTATGCGCTTCAAGCGTTCCCAGGGGACAACATGGGTAGAAAGGTAGACTATTTTATCTTTAACCTTTTCCCTCATCAACTGATAGAGCGTAGTAGCAGCATTTATGGTGTTCATAATGAAAAGATAGCTCTGGTCTTCTTTTATAGTCAGATAGTTGACCAGCTCTTCTATGGTCATACTTTGCTCTATATCGGAGCGGATAGTAATTCGATTGACTTGGGGGAAATACTTCTGAGGGTCAACCAGAGGGAACATTTGTCCTCTTTCTAAAATCAAAGGCTGAGTAGCAGTCACCAGGATTATATAGGCATTGAACGATGAAGTTAGATGCTTAAAAACTTCTCTCAGAAGCAACCAATATTTGAAAGGTATAGACTGGACTTCGTCTAAGATGATAATGGAGCCTGCTAACCGATGGAGTTTGCGTAGGGTGGAGTTTCGATGGGAAATTAAGCTATGGAAAAACTGAACAAAAGTGGTAACGATAATTTCAGCGTTCCATCCCTCTATTAAAATCTTAGCCTGGTCAGGTTCAAACTCTTTTTCATCTTCCTGATAGTAAATATCCGACAAATGGTGGTGCTTTAAGATGATAGAGCTATCTACTGCAAGACCACTATTTTTCAAAATTTTTTCTATCTGGTCAGCATTTTGCTCAATAATACTTAAAAAGGGAAGAGAATATATGATACGGGGAGTGTAACCTTTTTCTTCTTTTATTTTTTCTCGAAGCTTCAGAGCAAAAGCAAAGGAGGTAAAAGTTTTCCCCAACCCAGTGGGAAGGTCTAAACTAAAAAATCGGGTAGCTAAATCTATTTCCTGATTAATTACTTCCTGATAAGCTTCTTCTCTTAACTGATTTAAATAGGTTTCTCCCCTTTTCAGAGTAGATTTATACTCACTTACTATAGAAGGAGGAATACTCACTTCTTTTCTGGATAGTTCACCCACAGTTACTTCGCTTTTATCAGCATCAATTAACAGAGAAAATACTAAATTGGTCAAGAAATACCAGCTGAGATTATTTTCCTTACTCAGCTGGCGCAATGTTCTTCTCATCTTTATCACTTCTGAAGGGAAAGCTTCCACCCATCCCGACCAGGAGTCTCTGGTAATGCCTGATGGAAGACCAGAGATTTTAAGGTTTTCTACCAGTATAGAAAGCCGGTCGGCATCTATATCTTCTATTTGTTTTAAAAGAAGTTCTTCTTCTTTAGTATCCAGAAAAGATTCAGTTAAAACATCTTCCAGATTCCCGTGATGTCTTTTAACCGCCAGGAAGCCCACAAAAGCCAAGAGCTTTTTTTGGTCTGCGGACAAATGAGTTGCTTCTCGAAATTCATCTTCCACCAGAAAAAAAGTGGCTATCGCCGAGAGCAGAGAGTGACGAGTTTCCTTAGATTTCCCGGGATTTTCTGAAAGAAGGTATTTCTGAAAAGCATTAGTAGACTTACCCAGGTCATGAGCTAAACCACAGATTTTGACTAACCTGGTCAAATCACTTTTAGAGAATTCTCCCAAAGTATTTATAGGAGCGGCTTCCCAGTTGGTCAGTGCTATTTTAGCTACCCGGATTAAGTGTTCTTCTAAATATTTCCCGGGGTGAGAATAGAGATTAGAAAAAGAGAAGCCCTCCACTCCCCTCACCTTCCCAGCTCTTTTGGGTTTCAACCCGGATAGGTTTACCTTCGGATTCAAAGATAACTTCTTGATATTCTTCTACTACCCTCTCCTCATTCATCCGAAGCGGGATTCTCTCTTTAAAATATTTCTTCCCTTCTTCAAAATTTATCCGCAAACCCTCCAAGTAAGAAAGGGGAATGACAGTAACCAAACTCGTTTCCCCTTCTTTTCTTCTTTCTTCTACCTCAAGTACCTTTTGATATTGGAAATCAGCCAGAAGTTCACTCAAACCTAAAGCAGGAGTGAACACTGCTTCGTGGTTTTTGACTTTTCTCACCAGGTCTTCAAAAATTGCCTGATCCTGGTGAGAAACATATAATCGATAACCGGGGTCTTTTACAAATTCAGTCCGGATTTGGGTTCTCGCTCCATGGCTCCCTCTTTTAGTCGGTATCCAGTAGTTTTGCTTGGTATTTATATGATTAAGACCTAAGCGAATTTTTTTGACCGGCCTCAGGATTTGAAGACCAATTTTACAATGGTCACCAGAGAAGACCCGAAGGTAATCTTTTTTGTCCACCCCGATTATAGCTCCCAGCATCCCCTTAATCGTAGAAGGAGGAGGAAAAGGGAAAGTCAAAGGAGAAGAAGTAGTATAAAATTTCCGAAAGTGAGCTAAATCACCATAAATATCAAAAACCAGGACTTTCATTAGTTACCCACCTTTTAAAAAGGGAAGGATGCAGTCGGCAACCCCGAGAAAGCACTTTCCACTCTTACCGGCTCTCCATCTTTAGCTAGGACTATCCGGTCATCAGTTTTTATCCTTAACTTTTCAATTTTATCCTGATTTTCCTGCAAAGCTTTAATCAAGGGAGAGATTTCCACCTGCAATTCAGAAATATCTCTGATTTTTTCTTCTTCTTTTTCAGTCTGAATAGCTATTCGTTTATCCAGCTCTCCGATATAGAAATTCCCTCCCTTATAGATTATCTGCAAGAGAAAACGGGGAGTTTGTCCAAACTTAGAGCCAGAGATGAGATTTTTAGTGCCGTTCCAGATGGCTTCCATCATCAAATCCACATCCTCACAAGTTAAAGGAAGGTTTTGAGCTTGAGCCGCTTTTTCATTAACCACTCCCCAAAAGGCGATTAAAGAATAAGGGAGAATATATCTCTCGGTGAAAGTGCCTTGTTTTTTATCAGATTGAGAAGGCATCACAGTAGTCCCTTTCACATAGGTTAAATCTACTCGATGGAGAGACCTCCCATACTTAAATTGAACAGGACCGGTAAGAGCCATAGTCTGCTCTTTTACTGCAGTAGTAGCTCCAAAAAGCCGGATATCAATGCATTTCTCTATCAAATCCTGAGGAGAGCTAAAATCTTTAAGCCGGTCTTCCTTGGTTTTTAAATTGCCATTGTCATCCCTTATTTCCCGCACAAAAACCTCTTTTCCCAGATAATCGTAAAGATAGTCTCTGATAGTCCTCTTTAATCTGACATCAGAGACCAGATTAATCCCGGTTTCTTCATCAATTCTGGGTTTATTCTCATCTACCGGGTCACCATTGGGGTTAGCGTTGGTAACATCATAAAGAAAAAGAATTTCTGAACGGTTTTGAATAACATCCATCTCAAACATCCTCCTCTACCAGAATTTTTTCTTTCTCACTTTTTTCGGAATAAATAAAAGGAGTGACTTCAGAAAGGAGATTCATTCCGGCCACAAAATAGAAGTTCATTTCATCTGTGGACATCTTCCAGTTATTTCCGGCTTCTAAAAGATAGTGAGCCGCTTCTCTGGCTAACTTCTGTTTCCCCTGGTCAAAAGAATCATATTCCTGCAGCTTATTCTCTACCCGGGGAAGCAATCCTAAAAAGTCTCGCTCATCCATCCTCAACCCCTTGAGATTCTTTAGAAAAGGTGGGGTGGACTCTCTTCTATTATATTGAACTCGGAGAAGAAGCTGAGTTAGAGCACCGAGAAGAAAGAGACCTCTTTTGAGGGGGGTCTCAAAAGTAGCACCATACTTTTTAAAAAGAGGATCAAAAAGTCTTTCGTCCATTGCCATTACCTCCATTTTGATTAATTTCATCCTCTCCAGAAAATTAACCACCATCACTCCCTCTATAGTGGTCGGGCCAAAATATTGGTCGTTTACAAAACTGCTGCGAATCTTATTCATCAAGAAATGCAAGATAAAATCGTAATCTACCGGCCTTCCTTTAAACACTCTATCTACTAAGTCCAGAAAATAACCGTCTAAATCGTTATCTCTTTTAGCCGGGTCAGATTTAGAAAAAAAGTTGCGGATAGTGCGGAAGGTGAAATTTTGCTGGAAAGCGTGGTCTATCTCGTCTTTGACCTCGAATATTTCCTTTAGGTGAGAAGGGAAAACGTCTTCTATAAAGGCTAAAATCCTTTCTGCACTTTGCTGCTTGAGAAGAAAAAGAAAATTAAGAGTAAGATTATCCTGAGCTTGAGAAAGAAGTAGAAGAATTTCTTGCTCATCTCCTAAAAATCTATTCTGGCTTTCCTTTTTTAAGCTGAGCAACTTAGGAGAATCGGTAAACAGGTCTAAAACATCCTGAGCCACATTCTCTTTTCCCATAATGAATTTGGGAATGAGCTGGTAGCGGAGACCGGCAAAATTAAAAGTCAAATTAGCTTCTAAATACTTTTTCCCCTCTTCTAAGGCTTGTTTACAATCTAAGCAGATAGGAAAATTTTTCCAGGCTACTTCTTCCCGGAAGCCTCCGGCGATAAACCCCGGTTTATCTATGGTAAAAAAGCTGTACACTCCGTCTCCTAAGATAACGTCTTTTTTCTCATTGCAGATAGAACAAGTAGCGAACTGTCCTCCTCTTTTTTTATTACCCCCTTGAACTCCCAAGGTAAAAATCTCTCTAAAAAGAGGAATATCTCCGGGATAATATTCTTCGTTTTCATCTCTTAATTTCAGAGTGATAAAAATGCCTTCTTTTCTGGGAATCTCTTCCCTAATTTTCTGGATTTCTCCTATTATCCGGTCTCTATGTGCTTCTAACTCTCTCTTTAGAGAATGAAGTAACTCTTTTTCCTCCGGGGAAAGGTCTGCATTCTTTTGGAGAACTCTGTTGGCCCAACCCAGGATTTTATTGGTAAAGGTTTTCTGTGGTTCGGTAAGCTTGGCAGTAGGAGAAAAGTCCGGGCCATTTCCTGCTCCTGAGCGATACAGGTATCTCATTTTTTTAGAACTATCATATTCTTCTCTATCCACCTCCTCAAAGGAAACCTGATTGCCTCTCTTTTCTAAAATTATGGTAACCACCTGAGTATACTTTCCGTTAATGTTGGGGTCTTCCACCATAATCTCCATCAGGTCTTTTCTTTCTCTCTGAATGATGATTTCCCCTATTTCTTTGATTGCCTCAATCATATCTTTCCTCCTTCCTCGTTTCCACCCTTACTCCACCCGAGCTATCTAAAAGGTAAAAGGTTGTCAGATTTGAGCTTTCTTCGATGATGGTGTAGTGTGATAGGAGGGCTATAACATAATAAATTAAGTTTCGGATTGAATAACCGCACTAAAAAGAGATTTTTCTAGTTCAGAATTCTTGGCCGGATAGCTCAAACCCCCCTTATTATTTCCTCATATCGTAATATAGCACATTTGAGCTAAATTTCCACCTCTATTCCCCGGAGATGGCCGAAGCTCTGGCACAGGAAAGAGGGCAAAATGACGCAAAATTTCTCTTTTTTCATTACCACATTTATAAATAAATTTAACATCAGCTTAATTTACTCTTAAAAAACTTCTCTTAAGCTGGAGAAAATGAAAAGGAGGTAGTTTTATGAAAAGGAGTCTTTTAATCTTGGCCGTCCTTGGAATATGCTTGGGCTCATTGTTAGCAGTGTGCTCAGTGGAGGCACAAGCTGTTCCTCCACCAAAGCCCACGCTTAAATTTAATTCTCAGGGCACTTTTAAGATTGTTATGTTTTCAGATGTGCAGGACCAATTTCCCATTAATCCTCAGACCATAGAAGCTATGAACAATATTTTAGACTTCGAAAGACCGGAATTTGTGATACTGGTGGGGGATAATTGTACTGGAGCTATCGGAAGCGCA
>DAOSVE010000077.1:0-8247 GCA_035593465.1 Candidatus Atribacteria bacterium
CCCCCAAAAGCAAAAAACATAAAAAGCAAAAACCCACCGAGGAAGGAAAAGCACTTCCTCGGTGCAAGGGGGAATTCTTTTCCCCCTTGCCAACCCCTTTCTTTTTCTTCCCTCGCTTTCAATGGAAGAACCCCACATATTCCTTCCCTCGCCCTCGACTCCCTTTCCTTGTCGTCGCGAGGGTCGTAAAAAACAGCCTACGGCGTAAGATTAAAAAAATAGAAAATCCCTCCCATCTTTTCAATCCTATTAGAGGGATTATAGCTTAAGGGGTGGGTCATTTTTATTCCGGCTTTCCTGGGTCAATTATACGCCGGCGGTGACATGTGTTGACATCTTTATTTATCCATAGTATATTGATAACCACTGAATGGGCCGTTAGCTCAATTGGCAGAGCAACTGACTCTTAATCAGTAGGTTGCAGGTTCAATTCCTGCACGGCCCACCAGTCTTATGTTACTTTACTGCAGGGAATCCTCTGATTTTTAGCATAGAGTTACTTTTCACCGGTTCAGTGGTCAATGAGAACTACTTTTTCTTTTGAGAAAACGATAACTTAAAATGCTATCCTGCTAGTATTAAGTGGGTTTTTAGTTTGCTTAGGAAGTTTTGAGTTAGGCTATGTCTTATATTTGTGTGTTTGGTAGAATAGTGTTACCTCTCACATTATTTTAGACAGAGGGGGCCGATTATGTCCTATATCCTCGTAAAAATAGAAAAGTGGATGGCCATTGTGGTAAAGTAAATTTTATGGAAAATTTTACAGAAAGGAGACCATCTACTTATGAGAAGGATACCAAAGAGTGAAGTATTACACAAGGAGTTGAATCAAATATTATAGTATTCCGCAAAACTGGTTAAAAATTTTAGGAAGTAAATTATATCGGAAGTCAAAAACTCAAGGTCGCTATGTACTGAGGGATACTATAATTTTTCTATTAGCCTTTTGTTTCTTTGTTCTTTGTCTTTTTCTTTTTCTTTTTCTTTTTCTTTTTCTTTTTCTTTTTCTTTTTCTTTTGTTTTTTGGGGGATTATAAAGAGGTTCTCCCCTTTATAGTTGTTGTTTCTGTCTCATATTTCTTTTTCAGAGAAAAAGTCTCTCAGCCTCTAAAGTTTTGGAAGAAACTGCCGATAATATTGTAAGAGGAGGCAAAAATAAATATGGTACGAGTGAAAAATAACCAGATAGCATTATCTAATTATCGTAATATACTCATAATATCTCTTTCAGGAAAAACTTCCTCTTCAGGAGGAAAAAAAGAAAAAGACCCAGCAGGAAAGGATTAGTTTTAGTGTCTGAGGAAAAATCGCTAAAAGAGTTAGAAAAGAGAGTTTGGGACTCTTTTTCTGAAGCGATATTCTTAAGAGACCTGGCCCAGAGGTTAGAAATGGAAATAGCAGATGTTTGGGAGGCTATTCTTCATATGGAAGAAGAGGGATTAATTTCTTTTTATAACTGGCAATGTAAGACCGTAATCTATAAAAAAGGGAGGGAAGAACCTTGCCTAAAGAATTCCAGTTGGTAGCTTTTCAGTTAGGAGAAGAGACTTACGGGGTGGATATCTCCCAGGTGGAAGAAATTATTCGTATGCAACCTATCACCAGGGTTCCTGGAGCTCCTGACTTTGTAGAGGGAGTGATTAACTTGCGAGGAAGAGTAATTCCGGTGATTGACCTCCGGAAGAGATTTCGCCTTCCTCCCCGGGAAGAAACTAAAAATACGAGAATTGTAGTGGTAGAAGTATCACCTAATACTGTGGGTATGATTGTAGATGCTGTGGATGAGGTATTAAGAATTAGTGAGGAAAAAGTAGAAGCTCCTTCTACCCTCATCTCTTCTATCGACACCGAATACATAAAAGGTGTAGGAAAATTAGACAATAAACTTCTCATCCTTCTAGACCTATCCAAAGTGTTAACCAAAGAAGAAAAAGGTGTCTTGCAGAGCATGAAGGAAGAAATAGAGGCAGAAAAGGAAGGCGAGACGGAAAAATGACTTTGTCTCTACAAGGGAAATTAACTTCGGGGTTTGGTTTATTGATTGTTATTTTATTGATAGTAGTAGGATTGGGTTATTACGCCATTAATGAAGTATATAAAGCTTTTTATGCTCTTCCTGAGCTGCAAAATTACAGAGAGACCTCGCAAGAAGTTAATGCCATCATCACCAGTATAGATCGGATTCAGAATATTCTGCTTTTAGTAGGTCTTATAGCTTTGGTTGTGGGAGTGGTTTCTGCTCTTCTTATCTATCGCAGCATTTTAAAACCCATACGTAAGTTAGCCCGGAGCTGTGAAATGGTGGAAAAAGGAGACCTCCGTCAGGAAATAGAGGTCAAAAGTGAAGATGAGATAGGGAAAGTAGCTCGTGGTTTTAACTCTATGGTTCAAAGACTCCGGGAGCTTATAAGTCAAGTATTAAGGATTTCTTCTAATCTGGCTTCCTCAGGTGAGGAACTCTCTTCTTCCATTGAGGAGATTTCTAAAGCCACAGAAGAGATTGCTAAAACCGTTTCTCAGGTGGCACAGGGTTCTACTGAGCAAAGCACTGAGTTGGAAACTATTAACCAGGAGACCCAGAAGATATCTCAAATTGCTCATCAGCTTAGTGAAGCTACACAAAGGAATCTTAATTTAATAGCAGAGATGAAAAAAGGATTGGAAAAGAATCAGCTCTCTCTTTCTGAAATTGAACAGGCTATGAAGGTGACGAGTACTGAAGGAGAAAATAGCGAAAAAGAAGCCAGGAAAGGTCAAGAGCTCCTCTCTCTTTTATCCCAGAATATTCAGGCCATCTCCCAGGTAACGCAAGAAGTAGCTCAGTCTATCTCCACGCTGGAAGCGAGGTCTCAAGAAATAAGTAAAATTGTAGATTTAATCACTGGAATTGCTGAAGAAACCAACCTTTTAGCTTTAAATGCTGCAATTGAAGCTGCTCGAGCAGGAGATGCAGGACGGGGATTTGCCGTAGTAGCTAATGAGGTCAGAAAATTGGCCGAAGAGTCAGCTCAAGCAGCACAGCAGATTTCAACTTTGATTGGAGAGGTAAAAAATGATACCCAGATGGCAGTGGAGAGGATGGAAAGAGCTGAAGACCGGGTTAAGGAAGGAGTAAAAGAGTCAGAAGAAGTGGCAAAGAATTTCCAGAATATTCTTATTACTATTCAAAAAGTGATACAGAGTGTCAACAATTTAAATCTGGTATTTGAAGAAGCGAAAAATTCTCAAAAGATCACGGAAAAAAGTGCTGAAGAAGTGGCTGTTCTTTCTGAAGATAATGCTCAGATGATTGAGGAGATCAATAGTCGTATTCAAGGAGTAAGTAAGAGCATAAATTCAGTGGCTCTTGTATCAGAGGAAAACGCTGCTTCTTCACAAGAAGTTTCCGCTGCTGCTGAAGAGCAAAGTGCTTCCTTAGAAGAATTAACTTCTGCTTCTCAATCTCTGGCTCAGTTAGCTCAAGAGTTAAGAGAACTGGTAGCTACCTTCCAGGTATGAGTTCTATCCCGGGGAAAGCTTTCCCCGGGCTTCTGTTTTTTAGCCGAATGGTAAACGATAATAAGTTCTTCGCCATCCCGTCAGCCTCGAGAGTATCTCTTTTTAGAGACTTAGAAACCAGCGGACATTCCCTGTGAGGCCATCTGGAAAATGGGAAGAAAAAGAGCGAGAGCGAGGAGCAGAACGGCTCCTCCAATTATCACCGTCAAAATAGGCTCAATTATAGTGGAGATACGGTCAACAAATATTTTAATCTCTTTGTCGTAAAGCTCGGTTACTTTACCCAGAGTGAGTTCCAAGCTTCCAGTTTCTTCTCCCACTGCTATCATCTGCACCACAAGGGGTGGGAAAAAAGAGTGGATTGCCACTCCTTGAGAGAGGTTGCTCCCTCGTCGGATATCTTCAGCTATTTTCTGGATAATATCTCCCACATAATAATTGCCCACTGAGCTTGCCGTAACTTCCAGGGCTTGCACCATAGGCATTCCACTGCGCAGGAGTCCAGATAACAACCAGCAAAATCGGGAAACTAGAAGTTTATGAAAAAGCTGTCCAAACAAAGGGAGTTTGGGCTGATGGCGGTCCCACCATCTTTTGCCTTGCTCAGAGTTAATATACAGAATAAAAGCCAGAATCGCTCCCCCCAGCGATCCATAGACCAGTAACCAGTTCTGGCCAAGAAAGTTCATCACTCCTAGCATAAACTTGGTAAGAGAGGGGAGTTCCATCTGAAAACCTTCAAACAGAACCACAAATTGAGGAAACACAAAATAGACCATAAATAAAGAGATGCCGATTATAGCTACTATCAAAATCAAAGGATAATAAGTGGCTGACTGGATTTTATCCCGGAGGTCTTTTTCCCACTCTAAGTAGTCAGCTAACCGCTGTAAGCTCCAGTCCAAGTTTCCTCCGCTTTCTCCCGATTGCACCATGCCCACAAATACCCGGTTGAAAACTTTAGGATAATCAGATAGAGCCTGATAAAAAGAGTAACCCCTTGCTACCTTCTGGGCAACTTCTCCGATTACCTGAGCTAAATATCGATTGGTGGCCTGGTCAGCCATGCCCCGCAGCGCTTGAAGAAGAGGCACTCCTGCCTCAAGCATGGTGGAGATTCCTCGGGCAAATACGGCTAAATCTTGAAGTTCTACCTTTTTTCCGCCCCCTCCCAGCTTTATTTCTCTTTGTAGGGCAGATTTAGCAGCCCTTTCTTCTTCTAAAGAAGTTATAAAAACCCCCTCTCGCCGGAGGATAGCTGCTGCTTCTTGCTCGCTCGGGGCTTCTATTTTGCCCTCCAGTAACTTACCGGTTTTATCACGAACTCGATACAGATAGGCTGGCATGTTATATTCTGCTCCTCATTTGAGAGAACTCTCGAGGATCAATAGAGCGAGCTTGTGCTTCTTCCCAGCTCACTTGACCATCGCGATAGAGGTCTAAAAGAGCTTTGTCCATAGTAATCATCCCCTCTGAAAGAGAAGTTTGCATAATATTATAAATCTGGTAACTTTTCCCTTCCCGAATAAGATTACGAATGGCATTATTGGCTATCATAATTTCTACTGCCGGAACTCTACCTTTTCCATTTATTAGGGGCAGGAGTTGCTGACTTATAATTCCCTGGACGCATCCAGCTAATTGGACCCGAACCTGGGTTTGTTGATGAGGTGGAAAAACATCCACTATCCGGTCTATACTCTGAGGAGCGTTGCCAGTATGGAGAGTAGCAAACACCAGGTGGCCGGTCTCTGCTGCTGTTAGGGCAAGAGCAATGGTTTCTAAATTTCTCATCTCTCCCACCAGTATAACATCGGGGTCTTCTCGCAGGGCATGTACCAGAGCGTTCTCAAAAGATAGAGTGTCAGAACTTACTTCTCGCTGGTTTATAATGCTTTTTCGGTGGTGATGAAGATATTCAATTGGATCTTCCATAGTTATAATGTGGCAGGAGCGAGTATTGTTGATGTACTCTATCATAGAGGCCAGAGTAGTGGACTTTCCACTTCCAGTAGGCCCGGTAACTAAAATTAATCCCCGGGAGAGAGAGGCCAGCTTCTGCAGAGTAGAAGCTGGGAGACGAAGCTCTTCCATAGAAGGAATGGCATAGTTTAATGCTCGTATGGCTAAAGCGACTGAACCCCGTTGCTGGTAAATGTTTATTCTAAATCGAGCAAACTGAGAAATCCCCAGAGAAAAATCCAGCTCTTTCTCTCTTGAGAAGGCAGAGAACCGTTCTTCTCCAGCTAAGGACCAGGCAAATCTTTCAGTATCCTCAGGGGTAAGGGGAGGATAGTCCAGGGGAATTAATTTTCCATCTATTCTTAAAGTAGGTGAGACACCTGCTGTTAAATGAAGGTCGGATGCTCCTCGTTCTACTGATTCTTTAAGTAGATCTGATATCTCTATATTCATTTTTCCTCCTTAGAAATTGGCTACCACCCGATACATTTCTTCCAGAGTGGTAATTCCTTTTAGTACTTTTTGGATAGCGTTCTCTTTTAAAGTTGACATTCCCTTTTCTTTGGCTTTTGTGGTAATCTCTCCTTCCGTAGCATTTTTTAGAATTAAGGATCTGATATCATCGTCTATCACCAGAACTTCGTTTATTGCTTCTCTACCTCGATAGCCAGTTCTGTTACACAGGTTGCACCCCTGACCCCGGTGCAAAATCAATTTTTCCTTCCCTCCTTCAGTTAACTTAAGAGCAGTTTCTCCCTCTATTTCTAAGTCTGTCCGGCAATGCAAGCATATTTTTCGCACCAGACGTTGAGCTACCACTCCTAAAAGAGCAGAAGATATAAGATAAGAAGGAACTCCCATCTCTTGCAGGCGGATAATAGCTCCAGCAGCGCTATTTGTATGAAGGGTAGAAAGAACCAGATGTCCAGTGAGAGCGGCATGAATGGCAATTTCAGCAGTTTCTCGGTCCCGGATTTCTCCTACCATGATTATGTCCGGGTCTTGACGCATTATAGAGCGGAGAGCGCTGGCAAAACTGAGGTCAATTTTGGGGTTTATCTGTACCTGGTTGATACCTGGTAATTGATACTCTACCGGGTCTTCGATGGTTATAATGTTCAGCTCCGGTTGATTGATAAGGTTTAAAGCTGAATATAGAGTAGTGGTTTTTCCACTTCCAGTAGGGCCGGTGAGGAGAACCATCCCGTAGGGATGTTTTATGAGACGAGTAAATTTCTCCAAGTCATTGGGACCAAACCCCAGTTTATCCAGGTCTAACAATAAAGTAGACTTATCCAGAATTCTCATTACTATTTTTTCTCCAAAAATAGTAGGTAGAGAAGAAACTCGGAAGTCCACTATCCGGTTGTCCACTCGGATCTGAAACCTACCATCCTGGGGAAGACGGCGTTCAGCAATGTTCATTCGGGAGAGAATTTTTATTCGAGAAACTAGAGCCGGGTGGACTCGAGAGGAAGTAGAGGAAATATCATGCAAAATTCCATCAATCCGGAAGCGAATCCGAACTATTTTGTCTTGAGGTTCTAAGTGAATGTCGCTCGCTCCCGCTCGAATAGCCTGAAGAATGAACGCATTCACCGCCTGAATAATAGGGGCTTCCTCTCCCAGGGCTTTTAACTGACCGATTTCTATTTCTTTTGCCTTTTCTTCTAAAGCTACTCCTTCTTTTTCCTCTACCCCCCGGAGTATGTCATCTACTGACTCTTTAGCACCGAAATAGGTATTTATAATCCGCTCAATTTCTTCGGGAGGAGCAATGGCTGGTTTGATTTCTTTCCCGGTCATAAGTTGAGCTCGGTCTATAGTCACTACGTCTGCTGGATTGGCCATAACTAAAATTAAAGCTCCGTTTTCCTCCCCTACCGGGATTACCTGGCGCTCTCGGCAAAACTTTTCAGGAAGAAGGGAGGCTACCTGAGGGTCGATGAGATAATTATCAAGCTCGATGAAAGAAGCTCCCAGCTGCTCTGCAAGAGCCTGGTAAACTTCTTTAGTGCCCACCAAACCCATTTTTTTTAAAACCACCCCTAGTTTCTCTCCAGTTTCTTTTTGAACTTTTAAAGCTTCTTCTAATTGCTGGGGGGTAATATACTGGCGAGAAAGCATTATCTCTCCTAGTCTTTGAAAACCGGGAATTTTTATATTCGTATTCTTATTTTCGGGCATTACGTCCTCTTTTATCTGGTTTTCTTTTATGAGATAGGCCTCTATTCTATGAAGTGTAGTTTATGATAGCACACAAGAATCATTCTTTCAATCCAGAACAGTCTGTAATATCTTTTGCTACTACGAGCTTGTATTTCCTCCTTGTTTATAGTATCCCACAAAACTGGTTAAAATATTAACTTTTAAAAAGTAAATTACACCGGAAGTCAAAAACTCAAGGTCGCTACGCATAGAGAAAGACTTTGTCTTTCTCTATGGCCTTTATTTCTTTTGTTTTTTAAGTTTTCTTAATCTTGCATCGCAGACTGCCTTTTTCTCCAGCGTACTGGTGGATATTTTCCCACCAGTAGTTTTTGTTTATTTGCTTTTTAAGTCTTTGTTCTTTTCTTTTGCTTTTGGGGGGCTATAAGGGGGCTCTGCCCCTTTATAGTTCGGATTCCTGATAGAGGCATTCAGGAATGACGGCTATGAGAGACATTCCCTTTATTTCGTCATTCCCGAAATCTTCAATCGGGAATCCTCCTAATCTGTCATGCCTGAAATCCTTTATCAGGCATCTACATCATTCGTCATTCCCGAGCGCTTTAATCGGGAATCCAA
>DAOSVE010000078.1:0-8106 GCA_035593465.1 Candidatus Atribacteria bacterium
CTTCTTTTTCTACTCCCAGCCGAGAAACCACTCCTCGATAATAGTCATCCGGAGTGGAGCCATTTATTATAGCTTCATCTCGCAGGCGAGCAACAGCCAAAGCATTTTCCCCATCTCCAGGAGCACCGGTTGAAGAAGCAGCAATTTTATTGGGGTCAGCATCAATGGAAGAGTCAAGAGCAATGGTAGCTGCATCCGAACCAATAAAAAAATCTCCTCCTTTTACTGGTGGTTCTTCCAGAGTATAGCCCTGCTTGTGTGCCATATTTACCGCACTAATAATTCCCCCAGCCAAATCATTCAAATAATCTTTGTAATCCTCTATTACCTCGTCACGGAGATAAAAAAGAGCTTTCAGTTCTCCATTTTGATAATCTAAATTAATTTGTTCTTCTCCTTGGAATTTAACTTCCCAAAAACCGGTAGTAGCATTAGCTTCTACTTCTAAAAATCTCTTTTCCTTATCACTCACTAATATTCTACCCTGGAGAATCAAACTGTAAGTTCCATTAGAATTTTCACTCACTTGGAAGTCTAAAACATTGGAAAGCTTATCCACCAGAACATCTAACTGGTCTTTATAATCGTTGGCATTTCCTCCTCCTAAACTCAGCCGCACAATTTGTTGATTTAAATCATAAATTTGCTGAACGTAATTATTTACTTCATCTACCTTTATAGCTACTTTTTCGTTTAGTTGTTGTTGCTGAGTAGCAAACTGATTATAAGTATGATTAAAAGCTGTACTCAAAAGATTTGCAGTTTCAGCTACTAAAGCTCGAGCAGCCTGAGATTCGGGAGACTTGGCTAACTCCTGCCAGGTATTCCAAAAACGGTCAAAAATCTCTGATAGAGCTCCTTCTTGCGGCTCTCCAAAAATCACTTCAATCTGCGCTAAACCATCATCTACGGTCTTCCAATAAGAACCAATACGAGATTCCTGCCGAATTTGCAAATCTATAAACTTATCTCGTAAACGTTGAACCTCAGTTATTGAAACTCCAGCACCTAAATTGCGTAAATGAGGAAGAACAAAAAGACCCCCTGAAGAAACTGTTTCTTGAGTAAACTTAGGTGATTGGCGAGTATAACCTACGGTATTAGAATTAGCAATATTGTGGCCGGTAACATCCATAGCCGCCTGTTGAGCTTGGAGAGCTTTTTTAGCTATTTCTAGTCCAAAAAAGGCATTACTCATTTCTTTCCCCTTCCATTTTTTATTATATTATCCCGTTAATTAAAATCCCTTTACTTTCTCTGGCTGATTTTTCTTCTTCTTTTCCCAGTGGAGAATAAAATTTATTTTTCTCTTCTCCCATCAAAAGAGAAAAAACTACATCAATATAGTGTAGAGTATCATTAATCAATATGGCATTCTGTAAATTAATTTCCTGTAGTGTTTTTAGTACTCTCTTCAATTCTATTTGAATTTCACTGAACTTCAGAGCCAGATCAGGAGGAGAAAGCTCAATTATCCGGCTTAAAGCCAACTCTCCAGGTTCTAAGTTACATTGTTCCACCATATTTTTCCAAACATCGCTCAGCTGTTTTTCCGTATCCCGTACCTGGGTAACCAGATCCATTTCTCTCTCCAGAAGAGGAACCAATTCTTCTATGTGGTTTTTCAAAAGCAAATCTTTCTTCTCTTCGGCTGCTTGCAAAAGCTCATTCTGTAGCTGCAACTCCTTTCCCAAAACCATCAAAAGGTGAGAGAGAAAATCATTCAAAGCTATCAAATATCTTGCCCTCCCTCAATGAAAAAATCAGCAATTTCCCGAGCAAACATCTTCTCTGCAACTTCCCTACCCCGAACTTCGTATTCTCCTTTCTCTATTCTGGCTCTTAACTCTTGAACTATGTCAGCTCTTACATCAGGAATCTTCTTATACTGTTGCTGCAGTTTTACCATTTCCTGACCAGCATTAGAAAGAAAAACCTTGTCTCCTTCTCCCTCTTCTTTTTTTTTGGGAGAAGAGCTAACTTTTTTACTCTCTTTAGCCTTGTCTACATAAATCCTTAAAATACTCTCCATCTGGTTGGAGGAAATTTTCATTTCTCTCACTTCCTTTACACCTACTCACTATATTATATCGGACAAATTTCTGATTTCTTTAGCCTTCTTTTTTCTTTTTTTCTATAGCATCCTTAAAATAAAAATTGGGGGAACGAGAAGATGACTTATCTTCATCAGGAGAGAGAATAGCAGCAAGCTTTTTTCTGCAATCCTCACAAAATCTCCCCGTGGTAATGGGCTTACCACATCGCTCACAGACAAGAAGAGCAGATCCCTCTTCTCCTTCTATTTCAGCCAATTGCAGTCTCCCTTCCCGGATAAAATCTAAAATTACTTTTTTATCTACCCCGGTCCCCTCGCTTATCTCTTCCAACTTCTTTTCTGGATAGCGTTTCAAGAAATCCCTAACCTTTTGAAATTCTTCCTCTTCTTTTTCCATACAAGCAGGGCAAACATTTTTATCTACCACTTTATTAAACAAATTACCGCACCTTTTACATTTAGCTAAACTCACCTTTATTTTCCTCCACCAATCTTCTATAAAGCATATCAGATAATCCCCAACCCCCACTTTCCTCCACCTTTTTAGTAACTTCATCCACCCACATCTCTCTAAACCAGGCTTCCTCCTGGCTGAAAAAAGGAGAGGAAGAAGAGACAAAAAGAGGTTGAAAAGCTTTTTTGAAAACAAACCCCAGGAAGAAAGCTTCAAAATCCTGGCAGGCTTTTTTCACCGATTGAGGAGATGGTTCTTGAGGTTTCAGAGAAATGGTTAAATCTTTATTTTCTATACGCATAAGCTACCCTCTCTATTTTTTAAAAATATATCATAATTAACTCACAATGCAAGCACCAAAAAACTAAAATCTTTTTCAGGAAATCATTATCCAAAGTCTACTCTATAATTAACTCCCCCTGTAAAGCTCCAGCCTTTTTGATAGCCTGCAAAATAGCAACCAGGTCTCGAGGAGTAACTCCTAAAGCATTTAGAGCTTTAACTAAATCATCTATGGTGTTTCCTGATTCTACTCTAAAAAGACGAGCAGGCTCTTCCTCCACCTTGATTTCTTGTTGAGGAACCACTACAGTTTCTCCTGAAGAAAAAGGAGGAGGCTGAGAAACCTGATACTCAGTTGTAATAGTTACAGTTAAATTACCATGAGAAAGAGCTACCGGTAATATCCGGACATTCCCTCCAATTACTACTGTTCCTGTCCTCTCATTTATCACTACCCGAGCAGAGACATCAGGTTCTACCGGGATTTCTCCCACCAAAGCTATCAATCGAGAAACCTGGTGTTGATAATGTTCAGGAATGGTTACTTCTACTCGATTGGCATCCAATGCTTGAGCTTTTCCTCCTCCCAATTCCTCATTAATAGCCTGAACAATCCGAGAAGCAGTCACAAAATCTGGCTCTCGCAAGAGAAGAGTGAAAACCCCTCTCACCTCATCGACAAAATTAGTCTCTACTGTCCTTTCCACTATCCCTCCCCCAGGAATCATGCCCACCGTAGGATGATTTTGCTGCACCACATTGCCTCCCCCTCCTCCCACATTGAATCCTCCAATAGAGAGGGGACCTTGAGCTACAGCATACACTTTCCCGTCTACTGCCTTTAAAGGAGTGAGAAGTAATACTCCCCCTTGCAAAGTCTTAGCATCTCCTAAAGAAGAAACGGTAACATCTATTTGCTCCCCCTCTTGAACAAAAGGAGGTAGTTCAGCAGTAACTATCACTGAAGCTACATTCCTGGAGCGTACCGCCTGAGAATCTACAGATATACCCATTTTCTCCAGCATGTTAGCCAGAGCCTGATTGGTAAAGAGACTGTTCCTGCTATCTCCGCTTCCTGCCAGACCTACCACCAATCCATATCCCACTAATTGATTACCTCTTACTCCTTCCACCTCGGTAATATCTTTTATCCTCACTGTTTCTCCTCTAACCGGAGAAACAGCTAAAAAAATTACTAGAACTAAACAAAATAAAATTAAGCTTTCTTTTATTTTCACCTCTACCACCTATTAAAAAAGAATATCCATAACTGAACCAAAAATACCCTCTAAAAGACCTATTAAACCACTTTTCTTTTCTGGTTTGAGAGTTCCATCTAATTTTATAACTGCATCTACTACCTGGGTAGAATAAACACTATTATCTGCTCCTATGTAGCGAGGATTTACTATCCCTTCAATACTTAAAGTTTCCCTTTCCTTGTTTAGGTAGACATCTTTGCTTCCGGCAATCCGTAGATTTCCTCCCTCCAGTACTTCTGTAACCTGACAGGTAATAGTGCCAGAAAGGCTGATATCGCGTCCATAATCTCTACTTCCTCCTCGAGAATTGCTACTTTCTAATGTCGCTGGAGGAACAAAATCAAAAATACCTTGCCCCGCTTTAAGGCCAATGGAAGTTTGCTTATTATTGGTGGAGGAAGCACTGTTTTTACCACTTGTATCTTCATTTATAATGACTGTTATAGTATCTCCCACTTGAGAAGCTCGGTAATCAGAATAAGGGTCGGAAAACCATCCTTCATCCTGCCATAGAGACTCCCCTCTCGCTCCTTCAGGAAAAAGGAAAAGAGAAACAAAGACCAACATAAAAAGTATAATCACTGTTCTCTTCATTTCACCACCACCTCTACCATCCTCTCCCCTATAACTTCTGCTTCAAATCTTTTCTTAGAATCGGGATTTTCTACCACAATTACATCCCCCATGCTACCCTCTCCTCGTGCTTTTCCGGTCCCAGTAACTACAATACCACCATATTTTGCCACCATGGTGACTAAATCTCCTCGCTTAATAAGAGTTTCCTCCTGGAGAGAAGAAGGAATTAAAATTGCCCCAGCAGGAATTTCCCTTTTTGTTTCCTTCCCTTCCACTTCTTCTATGTTAGAAAAGGCTTTTTCGTTGCGGTAATCTAAAACTTCCAGACTGGAATAAATCTGGTCTTTACTTATAACTTCTCCCCGGGAAAGCTTGTTTTTAGCTCTTACCACTTCCCGATAAACCTGAATATCAAAACGAAGAGGAAGAGTCTTTTCTACTCTCCCGTTCTGGCGAATTTCCAGAGTTCCATTCCCTACCCCCCAGGGTTTTAGAGAAGAAGGAGAGGAAAAAATTATATTTATTTCTCCATCAGGAGGAATTATCACTTCCCCGGGAGAGGAAAGATTAACTTCTATTTTCTGAGCAAAAGGAAAAATTTCCGATAGTTGCTCCCGTATTTTCCTTTCTAACTCATCTCTGGTTATCAACTCCCCTTTGACTATCACTCTACAGGTCGGAGCTCCAGAAAAATAGATATAATCCAACTGGGACACTTTTTGAGCTACTACCCGCTCGTATATTTCTTCTGGCTTTATCTCTCGCTCTTCCCCCGGAGGAGGCAAATACCCCAGGTCTAAATTCTCCAATCGTTCCTGCCACTCCCGTTCGGGATAGGAAATTTCTGCTATTTTCCCGAGAGTTATGCTTTCCGCTGAAACTTCTACTTTTTCTTTCAGATTGACTTCCAGCGTGAGAGCCTTTACCTCCTCTACAGAGATCAAACAAATAAAGGTCAAAAGCCATAAAAAACAATACTCAACAATTTTTTTTCTCATTCTTCCTTATCCCTCAACACCAAGTGTTTCCCCCAGCATAATTATTCCAGATTTTTATCTATTCTACCTTCTTTCCCTTATACTAAGGGCGAAAGCATCCCCTCAGTATATTTTATGCTTTTTACGTTTTTAATCTTTTTCTTTTTCATCTTGCGCCGCAGGTTTACCTTTTTATTCCTCATTAGCATTTTGTTTGTTTCCACCTTTTATTTATCTCTTTATTTTTAGGGAGTTATAAGGGGGCAGCGCCCCACTGAGGAAGATGCTTTTCTTCTTCCTCAGTTATTCTTTACCGTTTTAAATTATTAGCAATACTCATCATCTCATCAGCAGTCGTTATAGCTTTGGAGTTTATTTCATAAGCGCGTTGAGCGGTGATCATCTTTACCATTTCTTCTACTATTTGAACATTGGAGGTTTCCAGAAAACCCTGAGCTAAAGTTCCAAAACCCTCTAAACCAGGAGTACCAATCTGAGGTTCTCCCGAAGAAGCAGTGGCTAAATACAAGTTTCTTCCCATACTTAAAAGACCAGCAGGGTTAATAAACCGTGCCAGCTCTATTACTCCCACTTCTTGGGGTTCCATTTCCCCTGGCATTTTGACCGTCACTGTTCCATCTTGAGCAATAGTAACCGATTCTGCCCCCTCAGGAATGGTAATAGGAGGCTCAAGAGGAAAACCATCACTGGTCACCATTCTCCCTTGAGCGTCTAACTTAAAAGAACCATCTCGGGTATAAGCTATCGTTCCATCAGGCGTCAAAATTTGAAAAAAACCATCTCCTTCAATTACTACATCTAAGGGGTTAGAAGTCTCATAAATATTTCCCTGAGAAAACATTTTCTGCACTGCTCCTGGCCTTACTCCCAAACCTATTTCAATTCCGGAGGGAACTTGAGTATCAGCAGAAGTAGGAGTTCCTTTCACTCTTACCACCTGATACATTAAATCTTGAAAATCAACTCTGCTTTTTTTAAAACCAGTGGTATTTACGTTAGCTAAGTTATTAGCAATAACATCCATATCCATCTGCTTAGCTTGCATTCCCGTTGCCGCTGTCCAAAGAGCTCTAATCATTAAAATCCTTCCTTTCTCGGGCTCCCCGCAGGACCAGCCCTAAATTTTTAAAGTTGAGTAATATTGTTAACCGCTTTTTGCAAAGCCTCATCTTGGCTAACCAACATACGCTGAGCAATTTCATATTCCCGCAAGGCTTCCATCATGGTTACCATCGCCTCTACTGGGTCAAGATTGGATTTTTCCAGGAAACCCTGTCGGAGATTGAAATTAGTAGTTTCTTGAGGAGCTACACCTTCTGCAATAAACAAATTTTCACCACTTTTTCTAATAGCTGAACGGTTTGCAAAATCTACTATTCTAAGCTGTTCTATCTCCTCTCCATCTACCAAAATATTCCCTTGCTCATCAACAGAAACAGTCCCTCTATCAGGTAAAATAATCTCCCCACCCTCACCCATCACTGGATAACCGGATACAGTAACCAACCTACCTTCTCCATCAAGCTGGAAATTACCTGCCCGAGTATAAGCCTCACCAGAGGGAGTAGAAACTACAAAAAAACCATCTCCCTCGATGGCCAAATCCAGAGAGTTACCAGTTTCTTCTAATCTCCCGGGAGAAAAATCAGTAATCTTTTCTGTCCCCGGCTGCACTCCAGCAGTCATTTCTCCCAAAGGATAAGGATTTTGAGAACTCAAGAATCGGAATAAATTAGCTTCTTGAGCAGCTTCAGCCCAGGTCAATTCCTTTTTAAAACCAGGGGTATCCAGATTAGCAATGTTATTAGCCCAGGTTTCTTGCTTGAGCTCTTGTAAGTTAAGAGCTGATGTAGCAGTATAAATTCCCCGAATCAATACTCTATCATCTCCTTTTTTTATTTTTCACCTACTATCTCTAGATAAATTTATCTGCCAAATATTTCATTTTCCTGGAAAAAGATTTTTAAAATTGAATATATTTATAACTATTCGGTAATTCCTGTTTTTATACTCTTAGGCTTTTCTTCCCTTTTTTCAAAACACAGGAAAGCTTTATCCCCTATAGTCGGAAATATAGTTAACCGCAAAACTAATTATAATTACTATAAAGGGGAGAACCCCTTTATAATCCCCCAAAAAGCAAAAGAAAAAGACTTAAAGAGGCAAAAACAACTGAGGAAAGAAAAACGCTTTCCTCAGTGCCTGCGGCACTAGAGACGAAAGCAAAATAGATGAAAGAAACTAAAACCGATCACGCTGGAGAAAAGCACTCCAGCGTTGAGAAAGGAAAAGCGTCTTTCTCAATATAAAGGGGAAAGAATTCCCCCTTATGAATCCCCTTTCTTTTTCTTCCCTTGCCTTCAATGGAAGAACCCCACATGTTCCTTCCCTCGCCCTCGAAGGGAGAGCTTTACATCTTTTTTCCCTCGCCCTCGAAGGGAGAGGGTTAGGGTGAGGGTGAAAGCTATAAGAAAGCTT
>DAOSVE010000079.1:0-7962 GCA_035593465.1 Candidatus Atribacteria bacterium
TCCGCAATATATATGGTTTTGAACTAAAATGGGATAGATGCCAACCATTGGTAGAGAACCTGGACCGGGTTTTCAGCGATTTGAAAGAGCAAATTGATAAGTTTGAAAGTTTCCTGAATTCTATTGGATAGAAAAAAAGATAGTCAAGCGTAGTCCTCTCAATGCAATAGGAGAAAAACCTCTTCCGTCACCCGGTAATCTTTAGTCAGGATCTATTTATTTAAGAACAAAAACTCTGAATTCTCGACTAAAATGACAAAACAGACAATGAGGGGGTAAGCTCCCTCATAACCTCCCAAGGCAAATATTTAAAAAGTAAATAAGCAAATACTACTGGTGGGAAAAGCTCCACCAGTATAAGGGGAGACGCCTTATGCATTTCTAACATTATCACAGACTATTGACAATGCTCTTCTCTCTCCCCTTGACGAAGCTTATTCCATTATTTATAATCATTGTGCTAACAGTAGCGAGCGGGAATAGCTCAGATGGTAGAGCGCCAGCCTTCCAAGCTGGGTGTCGCGGGTTCGAGTCCCGTTTCCCGCTCCATTTTTTATTCTGAGAACTTTCTCCAAAAAGTGTAAAGAGCAAAAAATATTCTATAATAAGAACAATTAAGATTCCCAGGGAGGATGAGAGTATGGCTGATTTAATTCTCATTAAAGTGGGAAACAGGGCACAAAATGCTTTGAAAGTGCAAGAATTACTAAGTCGTTATGGATGTAACATTAAAGTTCGTTTAGGAATTCATGAATTTGCTTCAGAGTGTGAGGGAGAAGATGAAGGTATCATAATTTTAGAGCTTTCTGGCAATTTAGAAGATTTTAAAAAACTTAAAGAAGATCTGGAAAAAATAGAAGGAGTTAAAGCTATCTATGAAGAACTGTAGTAAGAAATTTTCTCCTTCTATAAGAAAACGAAGGGAGGACCTATGGAGAGTAACATCGACCTTTCTCAATATCGGTTAAGCCCAGACCAGCTGCGCTGGGTTTGTCCTCCGGATGCTTTTTCTTTTGAGTGTACCGATGAATTAGAAGAACTGGAAGGGTTTTTGGGTCAGGAGAGAGCCCTGAGTTCTATCGAGTTTGGATTACGCATGGAAAAACCGGGGTACAATCTTTTTGTGGTCGGTCCTACAGGGACAGGAAGAGCCAGTGCAGTTAAAAACCGCATCGAGAGATTGGTAAAAGAAAAGAAAGAAAAAGGAATTATTCCGGAAATAAATGACTGGTGCTATATTTTTAACTTTGATGACCCGGATCGTCCTCAAGTTTTAAAGCTTCCCCGGGGAGAAGGGAAGGTTCTTTCTCGTTTGGTGGATGAGCTATTAAAAAACCTTCGAGATGCGATACCTAAAACTTTTGCTGGAGATGAGTATAAAAATCAAAAACAAATTCTGATTGATGAGCAGCAGAGGAAAAATCGTCAAATAATTCAAGAACTGGAAAAGGAAGCCTTAGAAGAAGGGTTTGCCTTCCGTATGACTTCTATGGGTCCCATACTGATTCCTTTGGTAGAAGGAAAACCCATGACTCAAGAACAGTACTTAGCCTTAACCGATGGAGAAAAAGAAATTATAGAAAATAGAAGGCAAGAACTTCTGACCCGGATCAGCGAGGCTTTTGATAAAATTCACCAGCTGGAAGTAGAATTGAAAAATAAAATAGCAGAACTTGACCGGAGAGTAGCGGAGTTTGCCATTAATCCTCTTTTCAAGGAATTAGTGGATAAATACAGTTCCTCTCCCGAGGTGCTTAAGTTTTTGGAGTCACTGCGGAATTTCACTCTTGCTTATCTTCACATCTTCAGAGACTCTTCAGAAGCTCCTCAGCAACTTCCTCAGCTTCTTCCTTATCAAAGATTGCAAGATCCTTTTTTACCTTTCAAGATAAATGTTTTTGTAGACAATGCTTCTTTAGAAGACCCTCCAGTAATTCTGGAAACCCATCCTAACTGGACCAATCTTTTCGGAAAGATTGAGCGTCGAGCTTTTATGGGAGCTTATTTCAGTGACCATACTATGTTGAAATCAGGTTCTCTTCACCAGGCTAATGGTGGCTATATAATAATGTATTTCCGGGATTTAATCAGTAACCCGGGCGCCTGGGAAGGGCTGAAAAGGACTTTGAAAAATCGGGAAATCAGGTTAGAAGACCCTTTTGAGCAATTTGGTATCATTGCTCCTCAAGGGTTACGTCCTGATCCCCTACCTTTCAACGCCAAAGTTATTATTATCGGAGATGAATACTATTATCGTGTTTTAACTCTTCTCGATGAAGATTTTCGAGATTTATTCAAAATAAAAGCTGACTTTGACTACCAGATCCAGAGAGAAGAAAGGATTCTGCATTCCTTTGCCTGCTTTGTCAATAATTGTTGTAAAGAGGAAGGGCTTTTACCTTTTGACCGGACGGGAGTAGCAAAAGTTTTGGAATACGGAGCACGGGCAGTTTCTCATCAAAAAAAACTCAGCTCTCAATTTGGTTTTATGAAAGATATCCTGGTGGAAGCTGATTTTTGGGCCCGAGAGGAAGCCACAGATCGAGTTTATGCTCGCCATGTTCAAAAGGCATTACAAGAGAGAAAAAAGAGGCTGAGCCTTATGGCTGACCGCCTGCAAGAAGCTATTTTAGAAGATGTATTGTTAATTGATACTCAGGGTAAAGTAACGGGACAAATCAATGGGTTAGCAGTTTATGACCTGGGAGATTATAGTTTTGGCCGACCTTCCCGCATCACTGCCCGCACTTATCTTGGAAAACAAGGAGTGGTTAACATCGAGCGAGAGTCTCGTTTGAGTGGCCGCATCCATGATAAAGGAGTTCTCATTCTGGGGGGATATTTAGGCTATAAGTATGCTCAGAATAAACCACTTTCTGTGGCTGCTAGCGTTTGTTTTGAGCAGTCTTACGAGGGGGTAGAAGGAGACAGTGCTTCCCTGGCCGAAACCTGCGCTGTACTTTCCAGTCTGGCAGAAGTACCTATTCGCCAGGATATCGCCGTTACTGGTTCTATTAACCAGAAAGGAGAAGTACAGGCTATTGGAGGAGTAAATCAAAAAATTGAAGGGTTTTTCCGCACCGCTCAAGAGAAAGGCTTAACCGGAGAACAGGGAGTAATTATTCCCCGGAGCAACATTCAAAACCTTATGTTAGAAGAGGAAGTAGTAGAGGCAGTGCGAAAAGGTAAATTCCACATTTACACAGTTTCTACTGTGGACCAGGCTATGGAGATATTAACCGGTCTTCCAGCTGGAGAAAGAAAACCTGATGGAACTTTTGAAGAAGGAACGCTAAATTACTTGGTGGACGAAAAACTTGTTAAAACTGTGGAACTATTGAGGAGTTTTGAAGAAAAAGAAGGAGAGAAAAAAGAGGAAAATATCTCAGAGAATAAGGAGGAATGATTTACGGAAGAATTTTCTCGCCGGGGACTCCGGTGGTTAGTTAGAACTGCTGTTCTCTTAGCTCTTACTTTAGCTATCCAGATGCTGGGGCTGCCTCAGTTTTTCACCGGCCCTTTAGTGAATGCTTTTCTTCTTTTGGCTGCTATATTAAATGGAATATGGAGTGGGGTAATAATAGGGTTATTTACTCCCTGGATAGCTTTTGTCCGAGGGATTCTTGCTCCCCCATTAGGGCCAATGATTCCCTTTATTATGGCTGGTAATGCCATACTGGTAATAGTTTTCAGCCTCATAGCAGGAAAAAGAGAAAACTGGGGGAGAGAAGTAATAGGAGTTATTCTGGGCTCTTTCCTAAAATATCTCCTTCTCTCTCAAGCGGTAACGTGGGTGGTGCAAGTACCTCCTCCGGTAGCCAAAGCTATGCAGACTCCTCAGCTTTTCACCGCTTTAGCAGGGGGAGCCATAGCTTTAATAATTTACCGGGTAATTCCCATCAGGTTCAGAAGCTATAAGTAAAAGAGTAAGGAGTTTTTCTGCTTTTAGAGAAAAAGATGTTTATTGCTCCTTATTCTCTTTAGCTTCTTTAGATTTTTCTACAAAATTGAGCTGGAGCTGGGAAAGCTGAGCTTCCAGTTCTCGTAGCTCACTCCCTTCTAAATCTTTTTTTACCTTCTCCAAAATCACGGAATAGAGGTCAATGGACTTACGCGCTTCTTCTAAGTCTACCAGCATTTCTCCAGTCTCAGGGTGAACTACCAGCCCTAAATATTGCCAGGCTTTAGCCGAAAGAAGACCCAAAAAATAGAATCCCAGATCCTTAGTTTTACTGGGTTTCGCGGTTTTTTCTTCGCTCATTTTGTATCCTCCTCCACTAAATTTCTTTCTATAATTGTATAAGCTTCTTCCACCAGAATAGATAGAGATCTCCCCTCTCCTTCTATCCAGGTTACAGGAGCTTTTTTGAACCAGTTAATTTGAGTTTTCAAAAATCGAAAAGTGCCCTGTAATATTTCTTCTTGAGCTTCTTCTCTAGAAACATCTCCCCGGAGGAGTTTTACTATCGGGCGATAAGTAAAATTATCCAGAGCCGGAATAGGAGGGGAATATCCCCGGGAAAAAAGCTCCCCCACTTCTTCTACTATTCCTCTTTTAAACATCTCCCCTACCCGATGGTAAATCCTTTCTTTTAATTTATCTCTGTCCCAGCGAATACCAATCAAGAGAGGCGAAAAAGAAGAGGGACGGGGAGAAAAAAGAGAAGGAGGATGACCGGTTTTCTTGAATATCTCAAGAGCTCTGATCAATCTTTTTCGGTCATACTTTCCTATTTTTTGCGCTCTCCGGGGGTCTACATTTTTCAAAAGGGCATAAAGTTTTTCAGTAGATAAACGCTCGAGAGCAATGCGGATATTATTTTCAGCAGGAGCTCCCACAAATAGAAAAGACCGATAAAGCGCCTGAAGATAAAAAGCCGTCCCTCCTACCACGAGAGGGAGATTTCCTCGCTCTCTAATTTCTCTCTGAAGATAAATGGCTTCTTTTCTAAACTGGAAGGCACTCCACCTCTCCCCGGGGTCAAGGAAATCCACGAGATGATGAGGAACTCTTTCTCGAAAATTCACCGGGGGTTTATCTGTGCCTATATCCAGGTATTTATAAACTGCTAAGGAATCAGCATAAATCAACTCCACTTTTCCTATCCGCTCTGCCAGAGCTAAAGATAGATCAGTTTTTCCGGTAGCTGTAGGGCCAACGATAGCGGGAAGCTTCCTACTTTTTAACTGAACCATAAACTTTATTGCCCTCCCCGGGGGTCAAAACTACCTCTATCCACTCTCCTACCTCCATAGAGCAGGGTTCTCTCAGGTATACCCGCAGGTTATTAGCCCCTCTACCTGATAACAGCCCTCCTTCTTTTCGGTCAACCAATATTTCCATTACTTTTCCCTGCAGGGAAGGTAATTTTTCTCGATAGATGTTTCGCAAAGTGTCGTTCAAAACATGGAGACGTTCCTTTTTTTCGGGGAGAGGAACATCGTCTTCTAAAAGATAAGCTGCAGTCCCTGGCCGGGGAGAATAAACATAGGTATAAGCTACGTCAAATTGTGCTTCTCTAACTACATCCAGAGTCTCCTGGAAATCAGAATCTGTCTCTCCAGGGAAACCCACAATGATATCTGTCCCGATTCTCGCCGAGGGAATAGACTGACGGATGAGGTTAACTTTATTCAAATAATCCTCCCGGGTATAACCCCGCTTCATAAGCTGTAAAATCTTATTAGAACCAGCTTGAAGAGGAAGATGAAAATAAGGGCAAAGCACACGGCTATCTTTTACTATTCTTACTATTTTCTCCCTGAAGTCTCGAGGGTGAGAGGTGAGAAAACGAACCCAGATTTTTTTATTCCCGAGCCACTCCTCGATATCTAGAAGCAGCTCTTCAAAAGCTTCTTCTTTCCTATCCCGACCGTAACTATTGACATTTTGCCCGAGGAGGGTAACTTCTCGAAAGCCTTCTTCTGCCAGGTTCATTAACTCTTCTTTTATTATTTCTCTAGGCTTACTTCTCTCTTTCCCAGTAGTATAAGGAACCACACAATAACTACAGAAGTTATCGCAACCAAAAGTAATAGGTAAATAAGCAGAAATTTTACTGGAATGACAATACCCTCTTTCTTCATAAAGAGAAGGAGCCTCTTCCTGGAAGTCTACTATCTTTACTTTTTCCTGCCAGGCCTTTTTAATTAAAAAGGGTATTTTCCCCCAATTATGAGTACCAGCTAAAACATCTATTTTTTCATCTTTTCCGAGGAGTTTTTCTCTCTCTAACTGTCCTAGGCAGCCACATACTACAATTATAGAATCCGGGTTTTTCTCCCTTCTCTCTTGAGCAAATTTAACTATAATATTCATCGCCCGTTCTGCGGCATGTTCTCGCACTGCACAGGTATTAAACACAAAAATATCTGCTTCCTCTGGGCCTTCGGCCAGATAAAATCCCAGCTCTTGCAGTTGATAAGCCAGATGCTCGGAACGGCTTTTATTCATCTGACAACCAAAAGTTTCCACCCAAAAAGTAGCTAAAGCTACTTCCCTGGCCGTAAAACCTGGTTTTCTTTTAATCTCCACTACATCTCTCGAAACGCTTAAGCGTTTCGAGGCTTCACCACCAGTTTAATAGCTGTCCTCTCCTCCCCATCAATGTTGATATCAGTGAAAGCCGGCATACAAACGAGATCGATGCCACTAGGAGCAACATACCCACGAGCTATAGCAATAGCTTTAATAGCCTGGTTGACTGCTCCTGCTCCTACCGCCTGCACTTCAGCTATACCCTTTTCTCGGATAGCTCCAGCTAAAGCGCCAGCTACAGCATTGGGATTAGACTTAGAAGATACCCTTAGAACATCCATGGCCATTCCTCCTTCGTTTTTTTTACTGATTTTAAGATATGGACAAGCGAGAGATTTCCGTAGCTCTTCCCGTAATCTCATCTACCTCCACTACAATACCGTTAAGTTTAACATTATCTTTAGCTACTTGATATCTGATAGGCATTTGAGTTAGAAATCTGCTTAAAATGTCTTCTGTTTTCACTCCGATAACTGAATCATGAGCTCCTGTCATACCGATGTCCGTAATATAGGCTGTGCCTTGAGGAAGAATTCGCTCATCAGCAGTAGCCACATGAGTATGAGTGCCAAAAACACAAGATACCTTACCATCCAGAAACCATCCCATAGCTATCTTCTCTGAAGAAGCCTCAGCATGAAAGTCAAGCAAAATTAAATTGGTTACCTTCTTAAAGTTCTCCAGTTCTTCTTCTATTCGATGAAACGGGCAATCCAGAGAAGGCATAAACACCCGGCCACTCATATTAGCCACTATCCACTTTTTACCCTTTCTTTCTACCATTACCCAACCCTTACCCGGAACTCCCGGAGGGTAATTGAGGGGACGGATAAGCCGGGGCTGATAATCGATATAATCCACGATTTCTTTCTTATCCCAGATGTGGTTACCACTCGTAATTACATCTACTCCATAACTCAAAATCTCCTCGCACACTTCTGGCACAATCCCCAAACCTCCGGCAGCATTTTCTCCGTTGACCACCACTCCCTCAATATCTAATTCCTCTTTAATAGTTTTTAATTTATCAGCCAGTATTTGCCTTCCTGGCTTTCCCACTACGTCTCCTACTATCAAAAACCGCAAGGATTTATCCCTCCGTTATTTAGCATATTCTACAGACCTGGTCTCTCTAATTACCGTTATTTTAATCTGCCCGGGATACTCCAGTTCTTTTTCTATTTTACGAGCTATATCATAAGCCAGCTTTGTCGCTCGGGCATCATCAATTCTATCGGGCTTTACTATAATTCTAATTTCTCTCCCCGCCTGAATGGCATAAGATTTCTCTACTCCCTCAAAATCATCGGCAATTTTCTCCAATTTCTCCAGACGTTTGATATATGACTCCAAGCTTTCTCTTCTCGCCCCAGGCCGAGAAGCCGATATGGCATCAGCTGCCTGCACCAGAACTGCTTCCACAG
>DAOSVE010000080.1:0-7959 GCA_035593465.1 Candidatus Atribacteria bacterium
TTTCTTCGATATGTGGTTGGAGAACAACCTACCAGCCCGTGAAAAACACGGGAGAAGTATTTGGCATCTTCATATCCAACCTTCTCCGCTACTTCTTGAATCTGTAAAGCACTATTTATCAAAAGACATTTGGAAACTTCGATTCTCAATTTATTTATGTACTCTACTATCGTTTGCCCAGTGTATTTACGGAAACTGTAACTAAGATAAGCAGGGGTTGCATTGACTTCCTCAGTTATTTCACGAAGAGTGATTTTTTCTTGATATCTCTTCTGAATTATCTCTATAGCTTTAGTTATATAGTCCGGTAACGAAGAAGCCTCATGGTTTGGAAAAGAAATAAATTCTTCCATAATTTGCTTACGGATTACTTTTTCAAGACGTTGCTGTGTATTACTCTCAGAAACAATAATTTTCTCAAGCCTCGAAAAAAGTTCAGAAATATCCTTTTCAGTGACTGGCTTAAGTAGATTAGTCCTGTACATCGGAGCGTAAAGCCTCCTGCACCAGAGTAAAATCATCATACCCACTAACCACAATACTTTTCCCCCTCCACCCTCTTTCTTTTGCACATTTCAACATGGTAAGTCCATCCATCTCTGGCATTTTAATATCAGTGATTATCAGGTCCGGATAGACCATCTCTAAAATCGCCAGGGCTTCTAAGCCACTCGACGCTTTAGCAACTACTTGATAAGCCTCCGAAACACCCTGAATCAAGAATTCAAGGTAATTCAAGAAGAAATCTTCATCATCCACCAATATTATTTGCAGAAACAAACCTTCTTTCATCACCAATCCCTCCTATTTCCCGGATAAGCTAACTTTTTATAACTAACTTCCTCCCCTTTAAATCATCATAAAAGGTAGCAACAAATTAGAAAACGCTATGCCTTCATATGATTTCACCACCAGTTTTAAGTTTTCTCCCGGCACTCTTTTTCAATTGTGAGACATACATCCATCTCCTATCCTCCATATTAGCTTTTGAGGCTTTCTTCATTCAATTATAATGGAATCTGAAAAGTAGACAGAGTAATAAGATGGCCTGTAAACGAAAAGAAGAAAGATATTACCGGGATTTATAACATAGAGAGAATGTTTCCACACAAGTTGGCATAGAGCCGCTAAAAACTTGACGAGCTCTTACATGATTACATCATTGAGTAACTAACCACTTTGCAACTTCATAGTCGGTAACCAAATCAGTAATCCATTTACCTCTCAGAGCTCCCAAAATGGTTTCCCTTTTTTCCAGACCTCCAGCCATTCCCACAATTCTTTTAGCGTTCTTCCTCAACCTTTCGAGGTCTACCGCAATCCTCCTTGAATCTATAGTGCTATGCACTATTTTACCTTCTATATCAAAAAAACTACCACAAATTGCTCCTACTGCCCTTCTGTCTATTAGCTCCTGAATTTCCTCCTCATGGAAACCACCCGTCTCGATTAGCAAGCTCGTTTCTCTCTTTATACCTCCTATACCTACCAAGGCTAAGTCTACATTTTCTGCCATCTCCAGAATTTCTCGAGTCTCTCTATCCTGTAGAAAAACCTCCTTACTCAAAGAGTCCTTAGCAAAAGCAGGAACAAATAAGTAGAGCGGTTCGCCCCCCAAATGTTTACTAAAAGACCTTACTAATTCAATAGCCAGCGTTCTCCATCTCCTATCACCGTAGCTACCCATCATTTGAACCACTTTCAAATTTGAAAAATTAAAAAATGGTAAATACTCAAGAACCTCCCCAAGCGTCCTGCCATAAGCTACACCAACGCTTGAGTATGAAGAAGATTCTAAAAGAGATTTTAGAAAATTGGCTGCAGCTTGAGCTACTGCTTTAATAACCTGTTCAGGAACATTACTATAAGTCTCGGCTACTATGGCATCCTTTAAGCTAAATTTCTCTTTCAAACTTAAAGATAACCCTTTATCTACTTCTCCAATTTTTCTAATTTTTATTTCTACTAAACCCAATTCTTTAGCTTTTTTCAAAATTCTAAAAACTTTCTGAGGAGAAATACCCATAATTTCGGCAATTTCTCTCTGGCTTAAATCAGAAATATAGTATAATTCAGCTGCCTTAACCACCATATCAATATCTTCCAAAGGTCCTCTTCTTTGAACCAAAGCTCCCTATCACCCCTTTCAGCAAATGTCTTAAAAGCACAAAGACTATTGCTTTAATTCTACCAGAACTTTATTAACTTCTCTCTCCAATTCTTCTCTTTGGACCGAGCTTAGCCCCAAAAGGGGTTTCCGAGGATACATACCTTCAAAGCCAAATATATCCATCGCTGCTTTTACTCCACTTACCCCATATTTTCCCGAAACTAAGGAATTAAGCTTCATAATTTTACGATGAAAAGTCAAACCCGATTCTAAATTTCTCTCCATACCTAAGCGAAATAGATTATTGCATAACTCAGGAAAAACATTAGCCAAAGAAAGTACCCCTCCTACTGCTCCTAAAAGTAAAGCGGGAAATGCAAAATCTGCTGAACCAGCTAAAACCCAAAAATTTTCTCCTAAAGAAGAAGAAATATAAGAATCATAATTTCCTTTAGAAGAATCTTTTATACCCAAAATATTAGGATGCTTGCTTACCCTTGAAATCAAAGTCGGAGATAAACATAGATTGTTAGCCACACCAGGGTTATTGTAGAGGAGAACCGGCTTATCTATGTTGTCCGCTACTTCAGAAAAATAACCAAATAAGATATCATCTGTCATTTTTTTAGCAAAGAAGGAAGGGGGCATAAGGCTTATAAAATCAACCCCCAAATTAGAAAGTTCTTTAGCAAGTTTTATTGATTCCATTGTAGATTCACAACTTGCACCAGCGATGACAATTTTATCTTTCTTCAAGGATAAAGTTACCCTAACTATCTCGACTTTCTCTTCATAACTCAAACTTCTAAATTCCCCGTTTGTACCTAAGACAAAGTAACCTTTTAGAGAAGTCTGGCTCATCTTTTCCAAATTCCTCTTTAAGGCTCCAAACTCAATTTCTCCTTTCTCATTAAAAGGTACTACCATAGGAGCAAATGTTCCAGATAATTTATCTTTGTACTCTATATAATCCATTCTCATAACCTCCTTGATTTTATTCCAGAGCTTTTATTAAATTCTCTATTGCTTGAAGAGCAACTTTTTCACTACTCTCTTTAGTTAGACCGGCTACGTGAGGAGTTAAAATAACATTTTCCAAACGAAGGAGAGGATCATCTAAAGGGGGAGGCTCCTCAGCAAACACATCTATACCAGCTCCAGCTATCCATTTTTCTTGCAAAGCTTTACAAAGAGCTTCATTATTCACAATCAAACCCCTTGAAACATTGATTAAAAAAGCAGTTGGCTTCATCGTTCTAAGCTCATCCTCATCAATCATCTTTTTAGTATCTTCGTTTAAAGGTACATGTAGAGAAACAAAATCACTTTGCCTTAGTAAGACTTGAAGGTCATCAATTCTTTCCACTGAAAGTCCACCAATTTCTTTGATAAAAGGGTCATAAAATACAACCTTTATGCCTAAAGCAAGTGCAAGACGAGCAACTTCTTTCCCAATAGAGCCAAGACCCACTAATCCCAGTATTTTCCCTTCAAGCTCAAAAGCTTTGTAAGCGTAACGGATATCCCAACTTCCTTGACGTACACAACGATCAAACTCAAAAAGATTTTTCGCTAGCGCCAGGATAAAAGAAATAGTATGTTCAGCAACTGAAAGCGCGTTTATTCCCTCCACATTTAGTACTTTAATACCCTTACTTTGAGCATAAGCTACATCAATATTATCCAATCCTGCACCTACGCGAGAAATAACTTTTAACCTGGGAGCCAGGTCTATAAGCTCCTTATGCACTTTAAAACCACTTCTGACAACTATTGCATCTATTTCCCCTGCGACTCTTTTAACTTCTTCCATATCAGGAGAAGAAAAAACTATGACTTCAAATTTATCACTTTTTTCCAAAAGCTCCATACCAGCTTTAGCGATTGGCTGAGGGAGCAAGACCTTCCACTTTTTCATCGTTTATTTTTGACCCCCTCTCAACTCTGAAAACGGCTTAATATTTCAAATGTTGGTTTTAGAGTACCATATAAGGACTGATATACTTTAAAAAAATCCCGGTATATTTCTACATATTCTGAAGTAGCTTCAACTCTTGTCTCAATCTCGATACATTGAGCAGCATCTTTTACCGAGGGCCAAAAACCCGCTCCTACACCGGCGAGTATAGCTGCTCCATAGCTACCTCCTTCTTCTCCATATCTCACTGTGACCACCTCGGAACCAAAAATATCAGCATGAAGTTTTTGGAATAATTTGCCCTTTGCTCCTCCTCCCGAAAGTCGAATTTGGGAAATGTCAAAACCTAATTGCTCTATATGTTGATATACATCACGCAGACTGAAAACAATGCCCTCAAAAACACTTCGTACTATGTCATTACGAGAATGATGCAAACCAAAACCAACAAACACACCTCGAGCATCAGGATCGCTATGAGGACATCTCTCCCCTATAAGATAAGGCAAAAAGAGAATGCCCCGGGCTAAAGGAGGAGAAAGTTCCCCTTCTTCACCAAGTAAGTCATAAACCGACTTCTTTAGCCATTGAGCAGCCTGCATTTCTACCCCGCCAAAGATGTCCCTAAACCATCTTAGAGAACCACCAGCAGCTAATGTTGTTCCAAAAACTATCCAACCATCAGGAATGGCATTACAAAAAAACTGTAAAGTTCCCCCAGGGTTTTTTAGAAACTTATCTGAAGATACAGCTACTATCCCCGCAGTTCCTATGGTAATACTCAGTATACTGGGCATTACCGCTCCTATTCCGATAGTTTGGACAACTGCATCACCTCCACCGGCAAAAACCGGTGTTCCACTCTGTATTCCAATTGCATTTGCAACTTCCTCTTTAATAACTCCAGTTTTTTCATGAGATTCAAAAGAAGCAGGAAACATAGAAAGAGGGATTCCCAGCTCTTGAATTAAATCAGTTGCCCATTTCCTTTCCCTCACATCAAACAAACCTGTGCCTGAAGCATCTGTTACGTCTGTAGCAAAGTCATCCGTTAACTTAAATCTGATAAAATCTTTAGGACATAAAAATTTGCTAGCTTTTTCGAAAATTTGAGGCTCACGATCTTGAACCCATAAAATTTTTCCTCCAGTATACCCAGGCAACATCACATTGTTAGCTATTTTAAGAAATTCCGACTCTCCACCCACTCTCTGGTAAATCTGCGAACAATATGGAGCGCTTCTCTGATCATTCCACATGATACAGGGTCTTAAAACATTTCCTTCTGCATCCAAAAGAACTAAACCATGCATCTGACCAGTTAAACCTATCCCCTCAACCATATAACCCTTCTCTATTACCTTACCTGAAACCTCTTTTAAAGTCGTTCTAACTGCTTTCCACCAGTCATCCGGGTTCTGCTCTGACCAGCCTGGTAAAGGGGTATACACGGGATACTCCTCTACTCCTGAAGCGAGCACTTTACCATTTTCATCTATAGCCAACGTTTTACAACTTGAAGTTCCAACGTCCACACCCACCACACAAGGTTTTTTGCTATTCATATTCTCACTCTCCACACGCGCTCAGCCCACAGATTAGAATTCCACTTTGATGTGTTTTTCTTCTAAATAGGAAGAAACTCCTTCTGGCCCCAAATCGCTTCCAAAGCCACTTTCTTTCCATCCAGTGTAAGGAGCATAAATCGTAGCTACATCTACATTATTGAGTCCTATATTACCACACTCTAACCCTAAAGAAATTTGGCGGGCATGGTCAAGAGAGGAGGTATATAAATAAGCTGCTAGGCCATATCGGGTGCTATTGGCCCAAGTGATAGCTTCTTCAATTTTATCAAAAGGCATGATGCCAACTACCGGGCCAAAAGTTTCTTCGCTCATCAGCAACATCTGATGATTCACATCTACAATTACAGTTGGTTCTAGATAATAACCCTTTTTATACTTTTCACCTACTGGCTTTCCACCTCCAGTAAGTATCCTGGCACCTTTCGCCACCGCATCATCTATATGTTCCTTTGCCCGCTGCCAGGCGTTAAGGCTAACCATAGGGCCTAAGTCAACATCTTCTATCAAACCATTACCAATAGTGAGTTTTTTTGTCTCTTCCACAAACATTTCCACAAATCTTTCGAAAATCGGTCGCTCAACATATATCCGATTAATAGAGTTACAAACTTGCCCCATGTTACGAAAAGACCTTCTCACTCCACCCTTCACTGCTTTTTCCAAATCAGCATCCTGAAGAACAATAAGCGGAGACTGCCCACCTAATTCTAGCGCAACTCTTTTTACTCCATCGGCACAATAGTGCATAATTTCTTTGCCCACTTCAGTAGAACCAGTAAAGCTAACTTTTCTAATTAAAGGGTGTAAAACTAAATTTTTACCCACAGTAGAGCCTGAACCAGCAATTCCATTAACCACTCCTTTTGGGAAACCAGCATCCAGAAAACACTGCAGGAACATTAAGGGAGAAAATGGCGTTTCAGAAGGAACTTTAGCCACAACCGTACATCCTCCGGCTAATGCTGCACCAACTTTCCAAGAAAGAAGTTGTACAGGATAATTCCAAGGAGTAATAGCTGCTACAACTCCAATTGGTTGTTTTACCACCAAACTACTCAAATTACTCTTCTCAAGAGGAATTATCTCTCCAAAAGCTCTTTTGCCTGCTTCAGCAAAATATCGTAAAGCTTCAGCTGTCCCTTGCACCTCGCTTACTGCTTGTTTGAGAGGTTTACCCTCTTCCATTGTTAATACTTTCCCTATGTCCTTCGCCTTCTTCTCTATTTCTAACGCTGCTTTTTCCATAAACTTTGCTCGTTCAAAAGGACTTTTAGTAGACCATTCTTGAAATGCCTCTGCTGCTCTATTTACTGCTTCATCAATTTGGTTGAATGAAGCAACTGGCACTTCCCCTATTTTCTCTTCCGTAGCTGGATTTATTACTTCTATATACTGTCCCTCTGAAGATTCAGCCAATTTCCCACCAATAATCATCAATTGCCTTAACATGGTAATTTTCCTCCCTATCTTCTATCGCTATTCTATTTTTCCCGTCGTCCAGATGATGGTTAAAGGTAAAACACCTGTATTGTAAGTCACATGGTGCTTTCCTGGTTCAACATAAAAGGCATCTCCCTCTTGGATAGGAAATCGCTCATTTTCAATTTCCATCTCACCTCTTCCGCTTAAGACAAAATATACTTCCTCTTCAGCATGAGAATGACCAGTGGTTTTTCCCTCAGGATAAACCACTGTATATCCCAACTTTAACACTTTCGCTGGAGAAGCCTCAGGATCAATAAGCCAGTATGTGTCACGAAGAGTTTCACCCTTCTTATTTTGGGCAAGATACCGAAAAGAACGTTCACAAGTGTCAGGCTGCATTTCATGAATATTAGTTTTGAAAACCATTTTCGATAGAACACCTCCCTATAAAATTGAAACATCATCAATAAAAAGATGAATGATTTGAGGAGCAAAGTAAAGCCATACTACCTCTCCCTCACTATATTTCTCCTGAGCAGAAACAACAACTTTTACTTCACTTTCTGGCTCATCTTCAAGCTTCACAGTCAATATTGTTTTATCTCCTTGAAACTCAATAATCTTTACAATACCCTGGATAGTGTTTTCCCGGTTTTTCTCTCGAGAGATTTCTATTTGCTGAGGACGAACACCTATAGTAACCATTTTACCAGCGTATTTTTGATCCACCGGGGATTCTAAAGAAAACACCCTTTCCCCCTGGGAGCATGGAATGACTATAGTCCAAGGAGATTCAACTTTTCCCGGCAAGAAACTCATGGTTGGTTCTCCTACAAAGTAAGCTACAAACTTATTGGCTGGATGATTCCAAATCTCCTCTACTGTGCCAATCTGCTGTAACTCTCCTTCATTAATAA
>DAOSVE010000081.1:0-7917 GCA_035593465.1 Candidatus Atribacteria bacterium
CGGTTAGCTCAGTGCCATCGGGTTTTTTATATTTGAGATGGCACTCAGTTAGTTGTGCTCCAACTTTATTTACCGCAACAAACTCAAATGCTATTTTTCCTGTATCTTCTTCGATAGGAGTGCCAGCAATAATTATCTTTGCCCTGGGAAACATGGGGTTATCAGAAAACCAGTTACAACCAGATAACAAAAATAAGAAAGTTAGACTGAGAACTAAAATCTTTTTATACATTTACCCTCCTCCTCACTAAAGTTATAAATTTGTTCTGAAAATGTTCTATTGGATTTACTGAAGTCGCAAAATCTCTTTAAAAGAGCTAATAATAGAGTTTATCTTAGAATGTAAAATAACTCTCTAAAATTTCTTACTTATAGTAGTAAAATAATAGTGCAAAATCAAGTACTTTCGTTAAATTATCTCAAGGCGGTTCACTCGGATGTTTTTCTGCCTTTTTAGTGCTTGGAATCAAATACACAGCTTTCATTTATATACCTTAAAAATTGTAGCTATTTTTTGTAGTATCCTGCAAGACTACCATGAATGTAAGGGAGGAAGCATTCTCTCTTATCAGCCGCCTTCTTTTTTGTTACTCCGACGATCTTTAAACTGTTTTTAGCCTGCCCCTGAATGGTTCAGAACTATAAGGGGAAGACCCCTTTATAATCTCCCAAAAAGACTAAAGAGATAAATAAAAAACATAAAAAAAGCAAAAACTACTAAGGAAGGAAAACAGACAGCCTACGGCGTAAGATTAAATGACTAAAAGAAAAACAGAAAATACAAAAGACTACTGAGGGAGAAAAAGCCTCCCTCAGTGGATTCCCGATAGAAAATCTCAGGAATGACGAGAATGAAAAACTCTCCAGGAGGAAGAAAGAGATGGAAAAAGAAGAAAGCTCTCCAAGCTCGTAATAACCTCCTGAGAGAGATTAGCTGCAATAACTCCTTAGTATGAAAGAGAATAGACGCAAAGAAAAAGAACACCGCAATGGATTTTGGGAACAGGCTTCTTATCAAAGTTGGGAAGAAAAGTTTGCCACCCTATTTTGATAATATCCTTCCCTCCATGGTCTCAATATATTCAAAAAGGTCGAATACCGGCTGCATCTGATCTTCGTTTTTCTGGAGAAATGTTTTAAGCTTCTCCCACCACTCTCTGCTTTTTTCTTTATCTCCTTTTTGCTTTTCTACGAGGATTTTAGCTAGCTGAGAACAAATCTCAGCATGGTATTCTAAATATCGCCACGATTGAGCTTCGCTTATGCAGTCTCTTTGAGCATTTTTTTCAATAATGGGGCGGAATTCTTTGATGAGCTTTTCAATCTTTTCTCCACATTCATATATCTCTTCTTTCTTGGAGTTCTCTTCTTGAAATAGAGGAGTAAAAAGCTGAGAGAGATTTTTAAGGTACTCATAACACTTTTTACCCTCAGGACCAAAAGCACTCCGGAAATAGTCTTCTACTATCTCCTCAAAGCTGAGATTATCGTTCCACAATAACTTTCCCATAAGGTATAAGGGAAGGCCAGTAGGGAAAAAGGCTCTTTGCACCTGACAGCTAATCAGGCCATTTAGTCCTAAATTCTTCAGATTTTTTATATCCTCGCTGATTAGCCAGGCGATTTTATAATCTCCCGGGTCGGCATAATGTGCCCACATAAGGTAGTACTCAAAGGCAAAGCTGTCTCCAGAGAAAATTTTCTGCCACTCTCGTAGAAAAGCGAGATTCCCCTCTACGGTAGTGGGAAATTGCAAGTGATTCCGATTATAAGGCACAAGAGGTAAAGAAGGCATGGTAGAAGGATAGGGGCATTGGTAAGTCCTGGTGATAGGGGCAAACATCATTACAAACCGGTCTTCATTTTTTAAACGAGTCTCTTTGGGCGGCCACAGAAGGTCAACATATATGAGAAACACTATTTTATTAGTTAATCCCTGTTTGTTGAGAGCTTCGTCCACTTCGTTGAGAATCTGGAGATAAAAATCGGAGGGGAGAGCTCTTTGACAGTCATCGCATTCACAATTGTTGTTAGACCCATCAGCCAGCCACAAATGGAGGAAATCAACTTCTGGATGCTTTTGAAGATAGGTGACAACTTCATTTACTATCAATTTCCTGACTTCTGGCTGAGAGTAACAGAGATTGGTGTTGAGGGGAATTCCCTCCCATATGGTTCGTTTCCCATCCACTTTGGCTAGATAACCAGCATATTCTGGAGAAACATGATAATCGCCTGGCTCCCAGCTCAATCCAGGTATACCCAGCGGTTCGCAAGTCCAGCCATGTCCTACAGCATGGTAGAGAAGACCTCTCTTTTTTATTTCTTTTTCCAGTTCCCGGGTGTATTCTCTTGCTGTGTCTAGAGAAAAAGGTTCAGGTTGTTTGAATGGATTATGCCGATGAGTATGCCACCGTTCGAAAAAAGTGTAGGCTTCCCGGAACTGGATAAAGTAAGCGTTGAATCCTACTTTAGGAGCCCAGTCAATTATCTGGCGGACATTTTCTAAACTAACTGCTCCTTCGATGCAGATCCCCCGGTGGCGGTAGGCAGCTTTTTCTTTTATCTGAACTGTAAAATCGGGGCTTTCCCGGGAAGGGAGTATTTCTCCATCGATTCCAGGTCTGACCCACCGACAGCCGATCTCGGTTAAAAACCGGTATACTCCTAGTAATACACTACGAGGATTTATTCCGGTGATTACACCACTACCACTTTTTATCTCAATAGCGATAGCATCGTCTAATTTCTGCTCTTCTGTTTCTGAACACAGACCGGGGTAGAATTTTTCACTTGTTCCCACCCAGATAGCTTCTTTTTCTAATTGGTTGAAACTCTCTTTTTTTTCTAAAACTACTGATGTATCTTTACCCAGGATACGCTGAAGGTATTTCTTAAGTTCATCTGCGGCGAACTCTACCGTTTTTTCACTACCTAACTGGTAGACTCTAAAAAAAGGTAGAGAGGTCTTTTTATCAGTATTTGGGATATCTACTTCTTTGTGGTTCATCTTTTTTCCTCCCTTTCAAATTCTGGAAATTTAACCCTTGGTTGCTCCAACTGCTACACCTTGAGTAATACGATTTCGGAGAACCAGGTAAAAAGTAACAGTAGGTACTGTTCCAATGACCAGGGCAGCAAATTGCTTTCCATAGTCAGAAGCCAGTGCTCCCGAAAATTTCATGATTCCTACCGGTAATGATAAAAGGTTACCTCGGGAGACCAGAATGTTTATGAGCATGAATTCATTCCAGATTCCCAGGCCATTTAATATGGCTACTGTAGCAATTACTGGTTTAGCCATAGGTATTATAATATAGATGAAAATCTTTAAGTAACTCGCTCCATCAATTCTTCCTGCTTCTATAACTGAATCAGGTAGACCTTTTATAAACTCGGTACAGAGGTAAATGCCGAGAGGAAGGCCCAGCCCGATGTATGGTATTAGCACCCCGACGCGGGTATTAACGAGGCCAGTGGTAAAAGCCATTAAATACAGGGGTATCATAAGGGATTCGATGGTGAATAAAATTCCTATTAGAAAGCCTCCGTACAGGAAAGGAGTAAACCTGGATTTAATTTTAGCAAAAGCAAATGCAGCAGCCAGGGAAAACCATATTACACCGATGGTGGATATGCCGGTATACAGGATGCTATTTAAAAACAGAGTAGAAAAATTAGCCAGACGCCAGGCCAGAGAATAATTTTTGGCAAACCATCGGTTGGGTAATCCCAGGGGGTTAAGGAGAAACTCCTGAGTAGTTTTGAAAGAATTTATAGCCATCCATATAAGGGGGTATAAAGTTAGAAAGGTAAAACCTAAAAGCAACACATACAGAACTATCCGGGGGAGGGGGCCAATTTCTTCTCTTAAACTACGTTCCATCGAACTTTTCTTCTCTTTTCCTCTCGATTTGTAACTCACTGAAGCCTTGCTCATTCTTCTCTACCCCCATATCGGTTTTCTACTGCTTTAGTGATGATAATTAAAATGATGCTTAATATCACGATAAAAATAGAAATGGCACTGGCTTTAGGATAATTTGGCGCTCCTCGAAATGCAGTATCATACATATAAAGAGCTAATACTGATGTTCTACGAGCCGGGTTACCTTGAGTCATGGCGAAAATGAGATTGAAGCTTTTCAGAGAACCAGAAATAGCAAGAATGATGGTGGTTACAATTACTCCCGAAAGAGCGGGGAGTATCACATGCCACAAAGTCTGGAATTCGGTAGCTCCTTCGATTTTAGCAGCTTCCAGGATAGTGGGTTCGATTTTCTGTAAATTGGCAAGAAAGATAATTAAATAGGTTCCAGTGTACATCCATAACATCACAAAGAGAACTGGTATTATCGCTCGCTTGGGGTCAAGGAGAAAAGTACTTCGCCATCCAGGCTGGAAATGTTGCATTATTTTAGTAAGCGGGCCATAAGGAGAGAAAAATGTCTGCCATAAGATACCAACTACAATGGGTGAAATAACAGCTGGCAAATAAATCATGGTTTGGAAGAAATCTCCAAAGCGTACCAGTTTTCTGAAAATTACATAAGCAAAAATAAAACCTAATGGAATCTGTCCCAGGACTGAAATCAATATGATGTAGACATTGTTTTTGAGCGAAATCCAGAAATAAGGGTCTTTGAACATGCTGACGTAGTTATGGAGCCCTACAAATTTAAAATCGAAGGCAAATATTGGCCCACCACTGTAGTCGGTCATGCTTAACACAATAGAGAATAAAAGGGGAAAGGCTGTGACTGCCCAGTATATAACTACCGCGGGTAAAACTAACAGCCAGTATGCTCGACGCTCCTCGCTTTTTGAGTAAAGATGTGGTGGATTCACCACTTCACCTCCGCAAAGGATAATTTAACTTTATTTTCAAAGTAGAAATCAAGAGGAGAGGGTAGCCTGGCACGTGTTGCCAGGCTACCCTCAAAATTAGTTATCTACATTTGGCTTTTCTATTCTGCTCTCCACTCTTCGTAACCTTTTTGAACTTTACTGGCCACATCTTCTGGTGTAGACATTCCCAGTGCGATTTCCTGAAGCCCGGTGTTGATTGGTAAATATATTTTGGGATCCAGAACATCGTCAAGAACGTAAGTTCCAACATACTTTTCGTAAAAGCCAAGTCGCTGCTGAACAAGAGGTTCCAGCCCTTCAGCGGTTACGCCCTTTCTGGAGGGAATAGCAGCACCGGTTTCCAGACGGATCTTCTGTGCCTCAGGAGATACAAGCCACTTAATGAGTCTCCAGGCTGCTTCCTCTTTAGGAGAACCGTCTGGTATAGCAGCACTCATACCAAAGCCGGTAGCTAAAACCATGGAAGTGCTATTGGGAGTTACTTCACCTGGAATAGCAGGAAAAATGGTGAGAAGGATGTTATTCTGTTTTTCTGGTGGGATAAGTGCTTCACCGGTTGTGGGGTCAGTGAGAAACGCTCCCACTCTCCAGTCGCCATCGATAGTGAGCGGAGCTTCTCCAGTTGCAAACAGGGCAGGTGATGTTCCATAGGGGGTCATAACAATGTCTGGGGTGAGTACACCATCATCAAAAAGCTGCTGATAAAATTTGAGAACAGAAACGAAAGGTTCATCAGTAAATTTGGCTTCTCCAGCAACTAACTTATCTACGTAATCATTGCCTAAAAGACGTCCGACCAGCATACTGAAAAGAACTGATTGTATTACCCAGTCATCCTGAGCACCCATCACCACTAAACTTTTACCTGCTTCTTTGGCTTTGGAAACCATATTTTTCAGCTCATCGTAGGTTTGAGGTACAGACACACCCCATTCATTTAACATTTCCTGGTTTACATAAAGCATGTGAGTAGCAGTAATACCTATCGGAATCATAGCCAAATATTTACCACGCTGATTATTGGGATCTACGGCAGCGGGAACAAAATCGTTAATCTCATCGCCTAAGAAGGGGCGCAAGTCTTTTACTAATTTTTTGTCGTGGAGAGTTGCAGAACGCGCGCCAGGCCACATATAGATAACATCAGGAAGATTACCCGCAGCAGCATAAGCTTCTAATTTTTGATGGAAAGGTTCACCAAAGAGATCCTCTCGTTCAATCTTGATATCAGGATTATTTTTCTCGAAAGCTTCCCATATCTCTTTTATTTCTCTTTCTGTACCGGGCGAGGTGAGGTCTAGATAGTTAAGAACTTTTAAAGTAATTTGCTCTTGAGCTGATAGCCCGCTTATGCCTGCAGTTATAAGAAAAACAGCCAATACAATCGAAATCACTCGGGATTTCTTAATATACATATAGATACCTCCTTTTAAATTCCAAAATCAAGCACTTTTACCTTCTAATGGAATTAACACCGTTTGTCCAACGCCATTATCCTTTTAAGTACTTCCCCGATTTTTACATCACCTCCGTTGTTTTTTCAGGTAATCAGTAAAGGCTGACAATCTGTGCCTTTGCTTTAATGACTCCTGGCTATATGGGAGAAGCTAACCAGCGGTGAATGACAAGACCCACTGCGCCCAGTAAGTCGCTCGACTCTCCCAAACAAGACCCGGTTACTGGAACTATCCTGCCAATACCAGATCTTTCCCATCTATCCATGGTTTTTTCTCTGATGAGGTTTAAAAAGCCATCGCCCAGTGCTCCCCATGCGCCTCCAACGACCACTAAATCCAGATCTAACAGTCCAGCAGCGAACAAAACGGCAATAGATAATGCTTCCGCAGCCTCGTCTATTATTTTGCGTGCTACTGGATCACCTTCCTGGACTTTTTCTTTTAGATGGGAAATACTTTCTAGACGATTGCCTGTTTCTTCTTCATATCTTCTTTTGATATCAGGGGCATAAAGATAGGTTTCTAAACATCCGTGTAGCCCACATCGGCATTTTCTGCCACCTGGTATAAAGCATAGATGGCCAATTTCTCCTGCTGTCCCTCGTGGACCGGCTAACAGATTGCGTTCGAAAATTATACCTGACCCCACACCAGTATCAGTTTTAATGTAGAAAAAGCTTCTTGCTTCAGTGGCTCCGCCAAACCAGAATTCTGCCAGCGCTGCTGCGTTAGCATCGTTTTCTACTAATACCGGTAATCCCAGCTCCTTTTCCAGAATTTCTCCAATTTTCACTTCCCGCCAGCCTAAATTGACCGAACGTACCAGAGTCTTTTGCTCACTATCCACAATACCTGAAATTGCTAGTCCTAACCCCAGGATATATTTCCGGTTGATACTAGTCTCCTGAACTAACAAATCGAATTCATGCACTAGCTCTTTAATTAAAGATTCAGGTTCTAAAGAGTAGGGCTGAAAGTACCTCTTAGAAACTATTTCTCCTTTCAGGTCAGCGATGGCTAAACCTACCTGATCCCTGGATATACATGCGCCGGCTATATAAATCTTTTCGTAGTTAAGTTGAAAAATCGTTGGTTTACGTCCGGCACTGGATTTACCCGTTCCTTTTTCGATGATTATCTTTTGGTCCACCAGCTCGGATGTTATTCTGCTCACTGTAGCGGGGCTCATATGGGTAAGTTTGGCTAACCTGGTTTGCGAGCAGCCACCTTCCCGGTAAAGAGTTCTTAAAAGGGAAGTAACGTTGTATAGGCGAACCACACGGGTGCTGTTTAAAGATTTTTGACTTTTTGGCATTTGTAACACCCTATTTTTTCACTATGAAATAATTGTACTCTAAGTATAGTTCAATATAATTGAAAAAGTCAATACCAAATTTATTTCATTATGAAAAAAACATAAAAGATTTGAATTGATTTTAGAATAAGAGTGGTTTTTTAGAAATTAGCGAAACTTTTTGGTTATCTAAATTGAATAATCTAAATCCTCTTTGGAAGAGTTTAGAGGGTTATTGTAAACTTATTTCTCTCTCCCCATTGACAAATCCCTTGCTCCTGTGGTAAATTACTCCTT
>DAOSVE010000001.1:0-35785 GCA_035593465.1 Candidatus Atribacteria bacterium
CTTTACCAGCCAATGGAGAATGCAGAGGGGCAGAAATAAAAGCTTCTACATCAGCGATTTTCTGTCCTCTTTTTACTTTGTCACCCTTCTTAACTAAAGGCGATAAGGGAGCACCGGTATGTTGAAGAAGAGGCAGAACTACCCGTGAAGGAAGGGGAAACTCTTTAATAGTTTTTGTGGCAGTAAATTCTTTAAAAGTAGGGGGATGTATCCCCCCGGGAAAAGTTTTGAGCTTCATAAATTTACTCCTCCTTCGACATTCTAATATTCTTCCAAATTCTCTTCCAAAAACCTAGTATGTAAATTGCCAACTCTGAAATCTTGATTTTGTAAAATTTTCATATGAAAAGGAATAGTAGTTAAAATACCCTCCACCATAAAAGAATGCAAAGCTTCCCGGGCTCTGCGGATGGCAAAATCCCGGTCGCAGTCCCATACCACCAATTTAGCTAAAAGGGAGTCATAATAAGGAGGAACTTCATAACCAGAATAACAGTGAGAATCCACTCTGATTCCCGGTCCTCGGGGAACATCAAATCGGGAAATTTTGCCCGGAGCAGGAGAAAAATTATGATTTACATCTTCCGCATTTATCCTCATTTCCAGAGCGTGCCCTCGTAAAAAAATTTCTTCCGGAGAAAAAGATAGTTTCTCACCCGCTGCAAGACCAATTTGTTCTCTCACCAAATCTATTCCTGAAATCATTTCTGTAACTGGATGCTCCACCTGGATACGAGCGTTTAGTTCCATAAAATAAAAAGAACCCTCCTCAGTTACCAGGAATTCTACTGTCCCACAAGTAGTATAATTCAGTACTTCAGCCACTTTTATTGCTGTCTCCCGTAATTTCTCTCTCGTTTCCTCAGTTAAAAAAGGAGCAGGAGCTTCTTCTAAAATTTTCTGCTGCCTCCTCTGCAGAGAACATTCTCTTTCTCCCAGATGGCTGACGTTTCCTTCCTTATCCCTCACAATTTGCACTTCTACGTGCCTCGCTTTAGTCAAAAGTTTCTCCATATACACCTCCTCGCTGCCAAAAGCTAATTTCCCCTCTCTTTTCGCGCTTTCTAAAGCCTCGGCCAATTGATGAGGCTCTCTTACTACCCTAATTCCTCTTCCTCCCCCTCCCCGAGAAGCTTTAAGAAAAAGAGGGTAGCCTATTTTTTCTGCTATCTCTTTTGCTTCCTTCTCATCTTTAATAGGTTCTAAAGAGCCAGGAACTACCGGTATCCCGGCTTCTTCTAGAATTCTTTTAGCCTGCAATTTGTTTTTCATCCGTTCTAATAAGTCCGCATCCGGTCCAATAAAAGTGATACCTTTCTCTTTTAATTTTCTGGCAAATTCGGCATTTTCAGATAAAAAGCCATAACCAGGATGAAGAGCACTGGTTTCGGTTAGCTCACAAGCACGAATAATTTTTTCTTCGTTTAAATAAGTATCCTGAGGTAAACTTCCCCCTAAAGCCACTTTTTGGTCTACAAATTTCAAATGCAAGAGATTGTAATCCGGGTCAGAAAATACCCCTACGGTCTTAATTCCCAGCTCCCGACAAGCCCGTACCACCCGTAAAGCTATTTCTCCTCGATTAGCTATCAATACTTTGTTAAACAAGATTCTACCTCCTAAATAAGGACCCTATCTTCCGGATAAGTGATTAAATCTTTTCCTCGGGAAGGTCGTACCATTATCAAAGTCATAATTCCCACTCTTCCTACATACATAGTAACGATAATTAGAATTTTACTCAAGTCTAAAAGATTAGGTGTTATCCCCCGAGAAAGACCCACAGTTCCAAAAGCCGAAACCACTTCAAAACAAATATCCAGAAGAGAAGCAGGTTGAACAACCAATAAAATCATAATTACTCCAAAAATCAGAAGGAAAGCTAAAACTACCACACTCATGGCTCGAAATACTGCACCAGGTATCACCCGACGATGAAAGAATTCTACTCTGTCTTCTCCTTTTATTACACTTACTGCTGTTCCCAAAAGTAAAGCGAAAGTAGTAGTTTTCACTCCTCCTCCCGTTCCTCCTGGAGAAGCACCAATAAACATAAGCAAAATTATAAGAAAGGTGGAAGCTTCCCGCAAATCAGCAATAGGAATAGTGTTAAAACCAGCTGTTCGAGGGGTAACAGCCTGGAAAAGACTGGCCATTACTTTTCCTCCCCAGGGAAGTTCAGCCAATGTGGCAGGATTATTCCACTCTAAAAGTAAAATTAAAACAGTTCCTAAAGAAATCAAAAATAAAGTAGTTCTTACCACCACTTTAGAATGGAGACTTGATACGCTACGTTTTTCTACTATTTCTCGGAGTACCACAAAACCGAGACCTCCCAGTATTATGAGCCCCATAACTGTAAAACTAACTACCGGGTCCAGAACAAAACTCTCCAGATTATTACTGAATATTGAAAAACCAGCATTACAAAAAGCAGATATGGAGTGAAAAATAGCAGGAAAAAGAGCTTTTGCCGGTGTAAAGTAACGCAAAAAGTTAAGGAAGAGAACCAGAGAACCTATTCCTTCAATAAAAAAGGTGTATTTCAAAACGGAAAGGACAAAACGTACCACCCCTCCTGGAAAATCCAGACTAAAAGAATCACGAATAGCCAATCGAGTTCGATATTCAATTCTCCGCCGGAGAGCTAAGGCTAAAAGAGTGTTTAAGGTCATATACCCCAGCCCTCCAATCTGGATGAGTGCAAGAATCACCAGTTGCCCCCAGAAGGAAAAAAAAGTAGCGGTATCTACCACTATTAGACCAGTAACACAAGTGGCAGAAGTAGCAGTAAACAAAGCATCTATGAAACGCAGTTTATTCCCCGGATTTACCATAGAAGGTAAAAGCAGGAGAAGCGCTCCACTCAAAATGATAATAACAAAACCTAAAAGTATTAAAGTGGCGGGAGAGAAATTCGCCGCTTTCTTTTGCACTTTTTCCCAGAGAGAGAGTAATTCTCTACTCTCGGATAATAACACCGTATCAACCTTCTTAATTAGAGAGAAAAAGCTCCGTATTCTTTGGCTTCTTCAAACATAGTCATTATATTTTCCGGAGGAACATCAGGTTGAATATCGTGCACCGAAGTTAGAACATATCCTTCCGGCCCCAAATCATCTATTCTCTTTCTTACTTCTTCCCTCACTTCTTCTTTAGCCCCCTGAGGAAGAACCTGAGTTGTGTCTATTGCCCCCCAAAAAGACAGTTCCCCCCCGAACTTTTCCTTTAACACTTTAGTATCCATGTTCTGAGCTGAAACCTGAACGGGATTTAAGATATCTACTCCCACTTCTATTAAGTCAGGAATGAAAGAAAAAATACTCCCGCAGGAATGGTAGAGAAACTGAGCCTGAGGAGTCATCTTTTTTAAATTTTTAAAATACTCTTTGTGATAAGGTTTAATTATCTCTCGGTAAGTTTTGGGGCTCATTATCACACTTTCAGCAGTAGCTAAGTCATCTCCTACAAAAACCACGTCTAAAAACTCTCCTACTTCCTGAAGGAAAAGAGAATATTTCTTTAGTTGGTAAGTGTACATCCCCTCTAATAAAGTAGTAACAAAATCTACATCGGTCAAAAGATCTACCAAAAAATTTTCAAACCCTCGCAGATACCAGCAAGGTTCAAAAATGCCGGTATCAATCATATCTCCTACCAAAAGATATTCATTGCTCTCTTTAAGGTTTTTTGCTTTTTCCCTCACCCCGGAGAGGTCCATAGTTTTAGCTGGGTCTGGCCATTCATAATCTTGTAGCTCTTCTATGCTCTTCCCCGCTAAGGGATGCTCTACCATGTCATAGTAAAGGCCATCTTCGGGCATATGATACTTGATACCAAACTCATTAAAATAGGTTCTCTCATCTACCATATTTTTGAAAAACACTGGCCGGGGATGAATGCCCCGGGTATCTATTCCCAGGATCTGGAGCACTTCTTCATCAATAAAAACAATTTGAAAGTTCTCCATCATAAATTTAGTTTCTTTTTCTATTCCTAAATATCTCTTCAAATTATCATACGCTACCTTGGTCATAGTAGTACAGTTAGTGCTACCCAGATCCAGGGGAATTCTATCTGGAACCTGATGATGCAATGCTCTTAAGGCTCTTTCCCTTCCTAACAATCTTATTCTCCTTTTTCTGAAATGCATAATAATTTAATAGCTCTTATATTTTATCAGAACAGGCAAACTTTATTTTTATAAAGTTCATTTAGTTCATTTTCATTTTTTAAGCTCATGCCACTCATTGCCCAGTGTTATATTATATAATATCTCCGTGAAAACAAATACCAACGCAGCTAATATTGCTCGCCTGGGAATTCTGGTTTCCCTGGGCATAGTGTTACACATAGTAGAGAGCCTGCTTCCTTCTTTCTTCCTACCGGGAGCAAAGTTAGGTCTGGCTAACGTGGTAACTCTGGTAATCCTGTGGAGAGGAAACGTGGTAGAAGCTATAGAGGTAGCCATTTTACGTATCGTACTGGGAAATATCTTAAGCGGGAACTTAGGAATAGGCTTTTTTCTGAGCTTAGGGGGAGGATTAGCCAGCCTGGGGGGCATGTCTTTCTTTAAAAAAAGGGGGGTTTCTCTCTGGGGAGTGAGTATTATGGGTGCTCTTTTTCATAACTCAGGACAGTTATTAGTAGCTTATCTTTATATGAAAAGCGAAAACATTTTTTATTATCTCCCTTTTCTGGTTCTTTTTTCTATTCCTACGGGTTTATTGATAGGTTATTTAGGACAATGTTTACTTCATTGGGAGGAAAAAATATTCTCTCTCTCTTAATTTTCTTCCCTTTCACATTGGCAAACTTATTCTTATCGAATAAAATATAAAGAATGCAATATAAGATAAGGAGCGTTAAAATGCAAGAATTAGAAAAAATCTGGATGAACGGTGAGTTAGTCCCCTGGAAAGAAGCTAAGATTCATGTTTTAACTCATGCTCTGCACTATGGAACAGCTGTTTTTGAAGGGATTCGCTGTTATAAAACTAACACCGGCCCTGCAGTATTTCGCTTAAAAGACCATTTGAAAAGGCTTTATGACTCAGCCCATATTGTACGCATGACCATTCCTTATCCTCCAGAGGAATTAGAAAAAGGGGTAATAGACATCATTAAAGCTAATGGAGTAGAAGAATGTTATATAAGACCCATTGTTTTCCGGGGTTATGGAGAGATGGGAGTAGACCCCTCATCCTGCGGCGTTGATTGTGTGATAGCAGTATGGTGCTGGGGAGCCTATATGGGAGAAAAGGGAATTAAAGAAGGAGTCCGAGCCAAAATATCTTCCTACACCAGAACCTACATTAACTCTGGCTCTCCCCGAGCTAAAAGCAGTGCCAATTATCTTAACTCAAGTCTAGCCAAAATAGAAGCAAAAGATTTAGGTTATGATGAAGCGATTTTATTAGATATTAATGGCTTCATTTCCGAGGGAAGCGGAGAAAATGTATTTTATGTAAAAGATGGAGTAATCTTTACCCCCCATCCCTACTCCATTCTTTTAGGAATTACCCGGGACACAGTAATAAAAATTGCCCGCAAACTGGGTATGGAAGTGAAAGAAACCCTTTGCACCCGGGATGACCTTTACCTTGCCGACGAGGCTTTCTTTACTGGAACAGCAGCAGAAATTACCCCTATTGCCGAAGTGGATGGCCGAAAAATCGGTACAGGAAAACGAGGAGAAATAACCCATCTTCTGCAAGAAGTTTTCTTCCGAGTAGTGAGAGGGGAAGAACCAGATTATGAAAGCTGGTTAACTAAATTAAGGTGAGGTGAAGAAATTGACTACCGACCCCCGAGAATTTTTCTCGGAATATTGAGAAGGTTTGCGAGCCATAAAAGAAGAAGCTGTCTCTACAATAGAAGGGTTTAACCATTTTTATGGAAAAGTAATGAATGAAGGGTCATTAAGTCTTAAAGTTAAAGAACTGATAGCCTTAGCAGTAGGTGTAGCTGTACATTGTGAAAATTGTATAATGATTCACACCCGGGGGGCAAAAAAAAGTGGAGCCACCCGAGAAGAGATTTTAGAAGCAGCTAGTGTCGGAGTAGTGATGGGAGGAGGGCCGGCTTTTACTTTTCTCCCTCTGGTTCATAGAACTCTGGATAGTTTGGAAAAAGAATAAAAGATTTTACTGGTAGATTATGCCTTACATAGCTTTTTTAACCGACTGGGGATATAAAAGTTATTACGTAGGGGTAACCAAAGCGGTAATTAAGAAAATAAATCCCCAGGTAGAAATCATTGACTTAACTCACGAGGTGGAAGCTTTTAACGTTCGAGAGGCAATGTATATACTCTACCGGGCGTTCAGGGACTTCCCCCCGGAAAGTGTATTTTTAGCTGTAGTCGATTATGGAGTAGGAACAGAAAGGAAGGCTTTAGCTTTACAGGTGGAAAAAGGCTACACTTTTGTTGGTCCTGATAACGGCCTTTTCACTTTAATAGTTGAAAACGAAAAAGTGGTAAAAATAGTAGAGTTAAACCGCACTCAGTATTTTTACCATCCTCTCCCCTCTTCTACTTTCCAGGGAAGAGACATATTTGCCCCCTGTGCCGCCCATTTATCGAGAGGTATACCAATTGAAGAGTTAGGCTCTTCTGTAGACTTCAAAGATTTAATTCTTCTTCCTTATGAAAAACCCGAAATTAAAAATCACTGTTTGCATGGTGAGATAGCCTATGCTGACCGCTTTGGCAATTTACAAACCAACCTTCCTGGATATTATTTTCAAGAAATAGAAATAAAAGAGGGAGGAAAATTAACTATCGAGGTGGGAGAGAAAAAATTTATAGCTACTTATCACCCCGTTTATGCTTTTGCCTCTAAAGGAGAGCTTCTAATTCATCCTGATAGCTCAGGATATTTAGAAATCGCTGCTTACCAGGAAAGCGCTCAAGCAATTATAAAAGCTCGGGGAGGAGAAAAAATTCTCCTCCACAAAATTGTTTCTTAAAAGGAACTTAAATCGTCAAAAACGGGAAGAAGAGAAAGATAAGCTTTTTTAAAGATGGGGTATAAACGATTGTAAACTTCCACCATTTCCGCTCGAGGTGAAAAATGGTCTTCTATCTTTACCAGTTCTTTTGCTACTTCTAACCCTTTAAATATCCCCGCCCCCACTCCTCCAGCAATAGCCGCTCCTAAAGAAGTAGCTTCCTCTAGATACCGGGGACGTAAAATTTCCACCCCTAAAACCTGAGCTAAAATATGAGACCAGAAATCCCCTTTTGCTCCTCCACCAATGAGACGCAAAGTATCAGGACAAAGGCCTTGTTCTCGAAAAGCATCGAGTATTATCCGGAGATTAAGGCTGACTCCCTCTAAAACTGAGCGGATGAGATGAGACTTATTATGAGAAGGAGTTAAGCCTATGAATACCCCTCGAGCATGAGGATTCCACCAGGGAGCTCTTTCTCCTAAAAGATAAGGAAGAAAAAGTAAACCCCCACACCCGGGAGAGACCTTACTGGCCTCAAGGTCCATTAATTGGTAAGCACTCACTCCTAACTCTTGAGCCAGAACTTTTTCTCTTTCACAAACCGCATCCCGACACCACTGATATGACCCACCCGCCGATTGCATAGTGCCTGTAGGCATAAAAAGACCTTTTTCTAAGTGATGAAAGGTAAAAGTCCTTTTCTCCGGGTCATAAAAAGGTTGAGAAGAGGCAAAAGCAATCCAGGAAGAAGAACCAAGATAAAGGTAAGCTTCCCCTTTTTCCACTATTCCTGCTCCACAAGCAGCACAAGGCCCATCCCCTCCCCCTATAACTACCGGAGTCCCAGGTAAAAGTCCACACTCTTCTCCCGCTTCCTTAGTAAGCTCTCCCACCACCGTCGTAGAGGGATAAAGAGGAGGAAGTTTATCCTCTTCTATTCCCACTTTCTCTAATATCTCTCCCGACCAGGTTTCCCGAGCCAGATCAAAAAGATTAGTTCCTGACGCATCAGAAAAGTCGGTTGCCCATTGGCCAGTTAACCTGAAAACTACAAAATCTTTAGCTAAAAGAAACTTATAAGCTTTATTATAAACTTCCGGTAAATGGTTCCGAAACCAGAGAATTTTAGCCAGAGAATAGTTAGCGCTGAGACGATGGCCGGTCAATTGGTAAATTCGGTCTTCTCCTATCCTTTCTTTTATCCATTCTACTTCTTCTATCCCTCTTCTATCTGCCCAGATAAGAATATGATAAAGAGGTTGGCCTTTTTCATCTACTGGTAGTGCTCCCATCATTTGTCCAGAGAAAGAAATAACCTCGACATCTTCCTTTTTCACTTTTCCTTTTTCCAGCAACTGACGAGTAGAATAAACCACTGCCTGCCAGTAATCTTCTGCATCCTGTTCTACCGAAAGAGCGTCAGGGAAATAAGTATCATATCCAAAAAATTCACTGGCTATTTTCTCCCCTTCTTCATTAAAAAGAGTAGCTTTGTTACCAGTGGTTCCCAAATCATGAGCTATAATTAGCTTCCCCATTTTCTCCTTCCTTTTTCTTTTTCACCAAAAGACGTAAGGTAAGAATTCTTTTTCCTTTCATTCTTTCTACTTTCAGTTGATAACTATTTACCTCCACCATTTCTCCTTCTTCAGGAACTTTCCCTAAAAGTTCCATAACTAATCCCCCCACTGACTCAAACTCTTCGCTTTCAGGAAGTAATAAGCCTAAAAGCTCATTGAGACTTTCAATGGGAAGAGAAGCATCTACCAGATATTCATTATCCCCGATCTTTCGATAAGGAGCAGTTTCCCGGTCATGCTCATCTCTTATTTCTCCTACTAATTCTTCTAAAAGGTCTTCGATGGTAACCAACCCTGCTGTACCTCCATACTCATCCAGAACGATAGCCATATTAATTCTCTTCTGTTGTAACTCTTTTAGTAATTCCATAGCTTTTTTAGTAAGAGGAACAAAATGAATGGGGCGCATTATTTCTCTTACCGGCTTATCCATATCTCCGGTATTTAAATGGGGTAAAATATCCTTAATGTGCACAAACCCCAGAATATTATCTAAATCACCCCGGTAGACCGGAAGACGGGAAAAATGACTTTGCAGGGAAAGCTCTAAAGCATCTTTTATAGTAGCATTATCCTCTATACATACCATATCAGTACGAGGAGTCATCACTTCATAAGCTAAAGTATCTCCAAAATCAAAGACTTCATTAATTAATCTCCTCTCATCGAGTGGCAAACTTCTTTGTTCAGCAATAAATAATTTTAATTCTTCATCAGTAACTGAATACACTGACTCCTGGGGAACTCCCAGAATGCGGGATATAAAATCAGTAGAAACAGAAAGAAGAGTAACCAGAGGTTTAAACGCTCGAGATAAAAAAACTATGGGCCGAGCTATTCGAAGAGCAAATTTCTCCGGGTTAGCCAAAGCTACTCTCTTGGGAACCAATTCTCCCAAAACCAGACTCAAGTAAGAAATTATAAAAGTAATCAGAATAACTGCCAGCTCTTCTCCAAGAGTTCCCAGTATGGGAAGGGAAGTACTTTCCAATCTCCTACCTAATTCTCGAGAAAGAGAAACTGCTCCAGTAGCGCTGGCAAAAAAACCAGCCAGGGTTATACAAATCTGAATGGTAGCTAAAAACTCATTGGGCTTCTCCAGGAATTGTTGAATAGCCTCTAATTCCTGGGAATCTTCCTCTTTCATCAGCCTCAATTTTACCCGACGAGTAGAAATCAAAGCAATTTCCGAAGCAGCAAAAAAAGCATTGATAAAAATCAAAAGCAAAATGAGAAGAATAGTAGCTAAATATCCCATAATGGTTAACGCAACCTCCTGGAAGGATAAAAAAATAGAATATGAAATTTATTCAGGCAGTTATTAGAAAGATAGAACGGAGGCATAGCTTGAACCACACAGAAAAAAAACCAAGCAGCAAGCGCTCTTTGGCGCATGTTACTCGGAGAATCTACATCTTCAGACATTAATTCTCACACTCTCCTTTTACATTGATATCTTATCATATTTAAGAAATAAAAACACCTTTTAACTCATTCTCCTCCCAGAAAGCGCAGAGCTAAAAGGGAGTAGATGCGAGAAGCTGCCACTATCTGGGTGACAGAAATAAACTCGTTGGCAGTATGAGCTTCTTCGATTCTACCCGGTCCAAATATCAAAGTAGGTATCCCGGCCTCTACTAAAAAAGAAGCTTCACAGGAAGCAGGGAAAGGAGCAAAAGTGGGAATCTCTCCGGGAACATCACTGATAGAGCGAGAGAGAATTCTAACTCCTTCTAAGTCTCGACTGATTTTTACTGGAGGAAGATAGGGAATAGATTGGTCAATCTCATAATTAAACTTTAACTCTTTTTCTTGTTGAACATCATCCAGAATATTTTGCAAAGTTTCTTCCATCTTTTCTAAAGGAAAATCAGGAACGGTACGCACGTCCACTTCAAAACTGCAAATATCAGGAACTACATTAGGAAATGTTCCCCCTTGAATTTTACCCACATGTAAAGCTGGATTCCCCAGATCTGGGTCAGTAAATTTTTTCAATTCTTGATTCTTTGCTTCTATAGATTGTATTATCCGGGAAGCAAGGTAAATAGCGTTTATTCCCCGCTCGGCTATTCCCATATGACATGATTTGCCCTGCACCTTTAACTGATAAGCTGCCACTCCTCGATGACCTAAACTGATATTAAGACCGGTAGGTTCACCTACCAGGGCAAAATCTATCATTTCTCCCCTTTCTTTATAAGATTTTATCCAGTGTTTTACTCCTAAATTACTTCCTTCTTCATCCACTACCAGAACTAATTTCAGCTTGCCATAAAGGGAAGGAGCAAACAAGGAAACCATATAAGCAGTATACATCATAGAAGCTAAAGCTCCCTTCATATCACAGGCTCCCCGTCCATACAGTCGATTTTCTATAATTTCTCCTCCCAGAGGAGGATAAGTCCAGCCACTACCTAAGGGAACAGTATCAAGATGACCATTAAACAGAAGGTTAGGACCTTCTCCTAAAATTCCCTCTACTTCGGCAATCAGATTAGCTCTCCCCTCTTCTACTTCCTGCCATTCCACTTTAATCTGGCGGTCGATAAAGTAATTGGCAATGAAACGAGCTAGTTCTACCTCGCCTCCTTCTCCCGAGACACTGGGAATACGCACCAGATTTTGAGCCAGATTGATAGGTTCAAAAAGGTCGAATTCATTATCCAACAAAGCTTTCCAATCAGGCACAACTTTCCTCCTATGAAAGGTAACGACTACCTCTTTTTTGCAAGGCAATTTTTTGCTGGCACAGAGGACACTCTTCCGGGGAATAAGTTTGTGCTTCTATCTCCAGAAGAGGATAAAAAGGGTAAGAGAAACTAGCTTTCTTTCCACTCCTATCCACCAGAACTCCTATCCCTACAATCTGGCTTCCGGTTTCCTCCACTCGTTTTATCACTTCTTCTACCGACGCTCCAGTAGTTACCACATCTTCCACAATTAAAACCCGGTCTCCTTTTTTCAACTGAAAATCACGACGGAAAACCATCTTTCCTTCTTCTCGCTCGGTAAAAGCCATCTTTACTCCTAACTGGCGAGCTACCTCATAAGCTAAAATTATCCCCCCCACTGCTGGTCCTACTACTACATCTATTTTCTCTCCTGAAAAGTGGCGAATTATTTCCCCGCACAGAATCTCCACATAGCGGGGAAATTGTAAAATCTTAAACTTTTCTATATAAAAAGGACTGTGCAAACCAGAAGTGAGGAGAAAATGCCCCTCCAAAAAAGCCCCAGCCTGGCGAAAAATTTCTAATATTTCTTCCTTTTCCATTGTATCACTTCACCCTCCCAATTAAGTCTTCTAAATTCTCTATTTTTCTATCTTCTAAATACTGTTTGATTCCCTCTAAAATAGACAAAGCTGAAGAAGGCTCCAGAAGATTAGCCACTCCCAGAGCCACTGCTTTTGCCCCCACCAAAAGGAACTCTAAGGCATCGTAAGCAGTAACAATTCCTCCCATTCCAATAACTGGAAGGGAGGTAGAATTTACTACCTCATAAATCATCTTCAAAGCCAGAGGCTTAATAGCCGGACCAGAAAAACCAGCGAATTTCCGTTTAAAGAAAAAATTCATGTTTTCTACATCTATAAAAAGAGCGGGAAAAGAGTTAGTAAGGCTAAGGATATCTGCACCCTCACTTTCTAAAATATCCAGAGTCTTTCCCCACTCCTTTACCTCAGGACCTAACTTCACAATCAGAGGTTTTTGAGTTGCATTTCTCACTCTACCCACTATAGATTTTAGCATCTCTAAGTCAGAACAAAAAACCGCTCCTCCTCTCTCTGTATTAGGACAGGAAACATTAAGCTCCAGAGCATCTACTCTTTCAAACTTATCTAACTCTTGTGCTACCTGAACAAACTCATCTGCCGTTTCTCCCCAGATGTTAACCAAAATACGAGTATCAAAAGAAGAAAGAAAAGGAAGATCTTCCCGGATAAAGCGATGAACACCTTTATTTTCCAAACCAATCGAGTTAAGAATCCCAGCGTATACCTCTCGTAATCGAGGAGGAGGATTACCAGGAAAAGAGTAATAACTTAAACCTTTTACTGTTATTGCTCCCACCAGGTTTAAATCCAGATAGGGAGCAATTTCTCTTCCATAACCACAAGTACCGGAAGCCAAAATTACTGGATTTTTTAAATTCAATCCCCCTAAGTTTACTGCCAGATTCACCATTTCAGTTCCTGAGCCAAAAATACCGGACCATCTTTACAGACATGAAAATAACCTTCACCATCTCCCTTTTCTACCGCACAACTCATACACACCCCAAAACCACAACCCATAAAAGTCTCCAGGGAAACTTCTAAGGGGATGTTTTGTATTCCTTCTTCTTGATAAAGATTTCTTAACATTCCCTCTGGACCACAGGCATACACTCTGGTCCCTGTAGAGAGAGCTTTATCTTCAAGCCAGGTACGAAAAAGAGAAAGTACTGTCCCGCAAAAACCATCCTCTATTGGCTCCTCACAACTCCAGAAACAAGCACCAGAAAAAGCTTGCAAAAAATTAACCATAAAAAGCTCTTTTTTATTTTTTACCCCCAGAAAAAAAATAAAAGGGATTTTGTTTTCCTTAAAATGAGAAGCTAGAAAGTAAAGAGGAGTTATTCCTCTCCCTCCAGCTACTATTAAAGCCTGAGAGGGAGAAAGAGAGAATCCCTTACCTAGAGGCCCCAATACTTCTAACCTGCTTCCCACATTTAAGGAAGAGAGAATTTTCGTTCCCCTGCCTACCACTTCGAAGAAGAGATAGAAACTATCCCCCTCTACTTTCATAATCGCCAGAGGACGGCGCAATAAAGGATCAAACCCTTCTTGTACTCTCACCATGACAAATTGCCCTGGTTGAGCGCAGTAGGCTATCTCCTTCTCTTTTAATTTCAGCTGGATGAATCGCTCTCTCCAGCACTTTTTTTCTTCTATTATAGCTTTTTTCATTTTAAAATCTCTCTTAATCTCTCCTGGTAGAATATAGCTCTCTCTTTTGCTTTTTCTTCAAACCCCCAACCTTTGTCATTCTTTTCCTTCTGATAGTAAAAGATTATGTCTCGAGAGATGGTAATAAGCGCTCCCTCTCCATCTTTCCGAAAAGCAAAACGAAGAGAAGAAAAATCTCCTCCCTGAGCTCCTATTCCAGGAACAAGAAATAAAAGGGAAGGGAACTCTTCTCGCAAAAACCTCATATCTTCAGGATAAGTAGCTCCTATCACTATTCCTAAAGAGCTAAATCCACTCTCTCCCATTACTTCTTCTCCCCACTTTTCTACCAACCGAGCCACTCGAACGAAAACTTTTTCTTCTCCCACATCCTGAATAAAAGGAGCAGAAGGATTAGTAGTACGGGCTAATACAAATACCCCCTTATCCTCTTTTTTAGCTTCTTCAAAAAAAGGCTGTAAGCTATCTTCACCCAAATAGGGGCTAACAGTTATAGCATCAACATTCCAAAAAGAGGGTAAAGTTAATCTTTTCCCTATCTCTAGCTGAGAAAGATAACCTTGAGCATAAAAAGTAGCAGTGCTGGCAACATCGTTTCTTTTACCATCCAGAATTACTATAAAATCCTTTCTCCTGGCTTCATCAATGGTCTCTTTCAAAGCTATCATCCCCGGAACTCCCAGAGCCTCATAAAAAGCCACCTGGATTTTTGCAAATCCAGCTACCGAGGTAAGAGCTTGCAAAATAAGAGAATTAAATTCTAAAACGCAATGAGAAAGCGCTTCCCACGTCTTTCCCTCTTTCTCTACCCATTTTTCCCAGAGGTAGGGAGGTAGAAACTGAAAGTGAGGGTCCAGACCTACTACTAAGGGACCTTTTTCCTGGGTTTTCTTTATCGCCTGGTCAGCAAAATTCACTTTCTACAACACTCCCTTCTACCATTACTATTTTACCACCTACTATAGTGTAAAGCGGCCATCCCGATAAAGACCAGTTTTCAAAAGGACAATTTTTACCTCGCGATTCAAAGTTAGAAACTTCTACTACTTTTTTAGTTTCCGGATCTACAATAGTAATGTCAGCATCTTTTCCTTCTTCCAGAATCCCTTTGTTGACGAGTCCTAAAAAGAGTGCTGGATTATAACTAAGTTTTTCCCATAATTCCACCCAATTTATTACCCTTTCCTCTATTAAAGCTTTGGCGTAAAGAGGAACGGTTATTTCCAAATTGGATATCCCGAAAGGTGCTTCGCTAAAACTGCGATTTCTGTCTTCAGAGGGGTGGGGCGCATGGTCAGAAGCAAGTATAGAGATTAATCCTTCTTTTATTCCTTCCTTCAGTACGTTTTGGTCTTCTAAAGAGCGAAGGGGAGGCTTTACTTTGGCTTCGTTTCCTAACCCTAAAACATCATCCTCAGTTAAAAGTAGATGATGAGGAGTGACATCGGCACTAATCGGCATTTTTTTCTGAAACCAGCGCAGAAGTTCCACTTCTAAAGAAGTAGAAAGGTGGGTAAAATGAACCCGAGCACCAGTTCGATAAGCTAGAACCAGGTCTCGGGCCATCAAAGATTCTTCTGCCACTCGAGGTATAGCTCTTTTTCCTAAAACAATAGAGGTTTTCCCTTCACTAATTTCCCCATCCCGAGATAGGGTTTCATCTTCTTCATGGAGAATAAAAGGAAGATGAAAATATTGAGCATACTGGAAAGCTAAATAGAGAAGGTGAGCATCCTGTACCCCCTTGCCATCATCACTTAAAGCTACCACTCCTGCTTCCTTCAGCAAACCATATTCTGCCATTTCTCTTCCTTCTAAACCTACAGTTATCGCTCCAGCAGGAAAAATGTTAACCAGTCCCACTTCTTTGGCTCGAAGGAGAAGATAACGAACCAGAACAGGATTATCAATGGGGGGATGAGTATTGGGCATAGAGACTACTGAGGTAAACCCACCCCGGGCTGCAGCTCGACTTCCAGTAAGAAGGTTTTCCTCCGATTCTCTTCCCGGTTCTCGCAAATGAACATGGAGATTGATAAAGCCCGGACCCACTAAAAGATTAGAAGCATTGATGAGAAAAGCCTGAGCATCTTCTATGCCTTTTCCCATCCTGGTTATTAACCCATTTTCCAATAATATATCAGCATCCTGGAAAACTCCTTTTTGAGGAAAAACCAGAGTCCCGCCTTTTATGAGAATTTTTTTCATTGTTGCTCTCCTTGAAGCAAGGTTTCTAGAACTGCCATCCTTATAGCTACTCCACAGGTTACCTGTTCTTCTATCAGAGAAAAATCTTCTTCTGCAAGACTATAACTAATTTCTACTCCCCGATTCACCGGTCCGGGATGCATAATAAAGGGCCTGCCATTTTCCCGGTCCAGCCATTTTTCCTTTAAACCAAAAAAATGAGCATATTCCCGAATACTGGGAAAATAACCCGCTTCCTGTCTTTCTTTTTGAATGCGCAAAAGATATATTACATCAACTCCCTCCACTGCTTCTTCTACGGGAAAAACTACTTTAGCACCCAGATTTTCCATCGTTGGAGGAAGAAGAGTAGGAGGACCAGAGAGGAAAACTTCTGCTCCTAATTTTTTCAAACCCAAAGCAAGAGAGCGAGCCACCCGACTATGTAAAACATCTCCCACTATAGCTACTTTTAATCCTTGAAAGTAGCCAAATTTTCTTTGCAAAGTCAAAAGGTCAAGAAGAGCTTGAGTAGGATGTTCTCGCATCCCATCACCAGCGTTTATCACGTGAAGGGGTAAAAGTTGAGCCAGATACTCCGCTATTCCACTCTGGCGATGACGTACCACTAAAACATCAAACTTCATTCGAGAAAGAGTTTTAGCTGTATCCTCCAAACTTTCCCCCTTCTGGAAACTACTTATTTCAGTAGTAAAGTTTACCACCTCCATCCCCGAGAGCCGACCCGCTACCTCGAAAGAAACTCGAGTTCGAGTGCTGGGCTCTAAGAAAAAATTAACCAGACAATAACCTTCTCCATACTTCATTTTCTTGGGAGAGCAGTTCAAAAATTCTCGAAAATAGTTCCCCCTCTCCAGAAGATACTCGATCTCTTTTCCAGTCAGGAGATTAATTCCCAGAAGGTCTTTATACTTCCATTTCACTTTTCCAACCCTCCCTGTTCAAAATTAACTAATGAGACAAATCAATTATCTTTATCATTTCTTGCTTCAAAATATGGTGATATTCTATATCTCATTAACTCTGATAAGCTTCTTGGTATCTCTATCAACGATACTTCACTAACCTCGAGTTATTAACAATTCAATCATATTTTCTGGTAAGAATGGTGTCTTTTTAATATTTCTCCCACATCCATTAGAAAAAAATGGCCATACTTTTTGCTAAAAGCATACAAAAACCCCTCGTACTTAACGAGGGGTTTTTGTATTTTTGAATTTTTCTTTTTTCATTTCTAAAACCCTGAATTAGGATACTCATAAATTATTCCTCTGTCAATCATCAAGAAACCTGGATTCTCTACCCACGGTTCATGTGCATCACAAGCTGTTCCGTTTAATTACAACCCTGAATCATCAAAAAGAGCTGTAAAAGATCAATTTGTCCGATGAAGAAAGCTGCCTACTTTTATATAAAAAAGGGTTTATCTCATCATAAACCAATCATTTCCTCTATTTTTTTAATGTTTAAGTGCCGTTTTAAAATTTTACTCCACCAATCTAATTCCTGATCTACTTCCCCGAGAGAAAAATCTCCCCCCGAGCAGGAAAAGCAGTCTTTACCACCTGGTTTCTCTAAAAGGCTATCTTCTTCTACTAAGGATAGAGAAACATAGGGTAAAACTCCTACTACCGGAACTTTGGTGAGTTCTTCTATTTCCCGCAAACCAGGCTTTAAAATCTCTGCATCTCCTCGAAATTTATTGATAATAAAAGCCCGTATTAACTCTCTTTCTTCTTTCGCCAGAGCCCAGGTCCCGTATAAAGAGGCAAAAACCCCTCCCCTTTCTATATCTCCCACTACCATAACTGGAGACTGAAGATAAAGAGCCACTTTCATATTAGCCATATCTTTTCCCCGTAGATTTATCTCTGCCGGACTTCCTGCTCCTTCTAAAATAAGGAGGTCATACTCCTCTCCCAGAGAGTCAAGGCTTTCTTTAATCACTTCCCAGAAAAACTCCTTATCCTGATAATAAGAAGAAACTTTCCCCATAGCCCAGGTTTTTCCCCGGATTATTATTTCGCTTTTCCCATTTCCTTGAGGTTTTAAAAAAATGGGATTCATCCGGCTGTCAGGTTTTTGAAAAGCAGCTTGAGCTTGAAGAATTTGAGCTAGGGCTATTTCTTCTCCCCCCTCAGTAATTCCAGAATTACAGGACATATTCTGAGCTTTGAAAGGAGCCACCTTTATTCCCTGCCGGGCAAAAAGTCTCACCAATCCTGCCACTATCACACTTTTACCTACTCCTGATCCCGTTCCCTGAACCATTAAAGACCTGTTTTTCATATTTCCTCAAAGTTGCTAAAAACCCGGGGCTCTTTCACTCCCCATAAAATCCATAGCAAGCCTATCACATTCAAAATCAGAGCTAACCAAAAAACCCAGTAGTAACCAAACCAATCGGCAATTTTTCCTCCTATAAGAGGAGAAAAAAAAGCGGGAAAATTACTTAAAAAACTGCTCCATCCCAGATATAGCCCTCGCCTTTCTCGAGGAGCAAAATCGAGAACAATGGCTGTTCCTCCTACCGATATAGCACTATAATTAAAGCCTAAAAGGGCAAAAGCTAAGAAAAACCACCGATAGTCGGGAGAAAAAAGAGCCAGCAAATTACTCAAAACCATAGATGTAGCCCCCAAAAGAACTACTAATTTATGCCCCTTTTTATCTCCTAAAGGACCCCAGATAAAGTTACTCAAAGCCTGAGAGACAAGTAAAACAGCATTATAGCGAGGCACCAAAGCATCAGGGATTTGAAATTTCTGTAAAGTATAAACAGTATAAAAAGCTCCTCCTACTACCCCTAAAGCTAAAAATACCCGAGCTAACATAAAACTCAAAAAGTTGGCATCTTCTTTCATTACCCGGAAAAAAGAGGGAAGAAATTTTTCTACAGATGAAGAAGTTTCTGGCTCTTTCTCCTCTCGAGTAAGAGCCAGAAAAAAATAAGAAACTACCATTGATAAAGAAGCCAGCAGGAAACAATAACCAAAATTGTGAGAAAAAGAGTAAGTTTTGAGGAACTTTTCTGCTAAAGTAGAACCCCACATCCCCATCAGAGCTCCCACGCCGTTACCACAGGCAAAATACAGCCCCCAGCGACTGTTATGAATGACTTTCCCAATCATTTCCGTCCAGATAGGGCCCAGAAATCCCATAGCAAAAGAATTAATTCCTAACAAACCAAACATAAGGTAAAGTGATAAAGAAGGATAATATGGAACGAGGTAAAAAGCTACAAGCGCCATCCCCAAGAAAGGAAGACGTTCAAAAAGGGTAAATTTAAGAATAAAAGGAAGTTTCCTTTCTAACTTGCCTGAAACTCTTGCCCCCCAGATGGCAGGAAATGACCACCCCAGATAAGCAATGGCAGGAATCAATCCAATCTCTAAATTGCTAGCCCCTAAACGCTGAGCAAAAAGGGGGAGCAGTGTAACCGTAGAGCCAAAAGACATCCCCAAGCTAAAAAAAGCATAATCTAAAGCATCTACTGCAAAGTTAAAAAAATAATCTCGTCGAGAAAGCATTACTCTCTTCTTCCTCCTCGCCACTTAATGTAAGAACGCGGGTCTAATTCCTGCAAGAATCGAGAAGGTTTCCTGACCATAGAACGAGTACGGTTTCTTTCCGCTAAAATAGGATAACACAAAAACAAATGTTCTCGAGCTCTGGTACAAGCCACATAAAAAAGTCTTCTTTCTTCTTCAATATCCTCTTCTTTTCCCAGACTCCGAGGAGAAGGGAATCCTCCTTCACATAGCCAGACCACAAATACACAATCCCACTCTAAGCCTTTAGCCTGATGAATGGTGGAAAGAATCACTCTTTCATCCTCTATTCCCCCTCTTACCACATTCTCTGCTTCTATCTCCCCTAAAAGAGCTAACTCGCTCAAGAAAGTTTCTAAAGATTTATAACGCAAAGCAAAGTTAGCCAACTCTTCCAAGTCTTCTTCTCTCTCCTCATAATTAGGATAATGAGTAATTAAATAGTCTCGGTATCCTCCTTCTAATACTTCCCGAATTAAAGTAGAAGGAGAGGAATCCAAATCTTCCAGACGAAAGAGTAAATCCCTAAGAGAAGCAAGGCTAACCCGGGCGTTGACCGGAAGAAGAGAGAAAATTTCCTCCCTCTCCAAAGTAGTAAGAGGGTCGGGAGAGGAAGAAAGAGCTTCCCACACTTTTTCTGCCGATGCTCGACCAATTCCGGGATAAAGTTTGAGCACTCTCTTCCAGGCCATTTCATCTCGGGGATTAGCTATTACTTTGAGGTAAGCCACCACATCTTTGATATGAGCCTGTTCAAAGAAACGCAGCCCAGAGCGAATTTCAAAGGGGATGCCCCGGCGAGTGAGTTCCATCTGAATTTCCATGCTGTGATAATGAGCTCGATACAAAACGGCAATTTCCCGGAGGTCGTGACCTTCGTTGTGTAATTCTAAAATCTGGGAAGCCACAAATTCTGCCTGCTCCATAACGTCACGCAAGGGCACTACTACAGGCTTTTCTCCTCCTTTTCTCACCGGATGTAAAACTTTAGGAAACTGATGAAAATTAAAAGAAATCACCTGATTAGCTAAATCCAGAATAGGAGCAGTACTTCGGTAGTTGGTTTCCAGTTTAAATATCTGACAACCAGGATACCGCTCGGGAAAACGCATGATGTTAACAAAATTAGCTCCTCGAAAGGAATAAATACTCTGAGCATCATCACCTACCACTAAAAGATTGCGATGTTCCCGAGCTAAAAGGTCTACAATTTCAGCTTGCAAAAGGTTGGTGTCCTGATACTCATCTACCAAAATATGATGAAAAACGTTTCCATATTTACGACGGGTATTTTCATCTTCCTGCAAAAGAGACCAGGTGTAGTAAAGCAAATCATCATAATCCATAAGAGAGAGCTGGCGTTTTCTATCCTGGTAGAGAGCAAAAAGGGAGCTTATCTGACTTACCCACTCCAGAAATTGAGGATAAAACTTTTCTAAAATATCTTCCACAGAGATAAAAGTATTACGGCTCAAAGAGATGATATTAGCAATCACATCCCCTTTAGGAAAACGACGAGAACGACGGTCTATTCCCATCTCCTCTATAGTGGCTTCCACAAGGTCTTTCTGGTCTTCCCGGTCTAGAATAGTGTAGTTGTTATCATAACCTATTTTTTTCGCTTCCCGGCGGAGAATGAGGTTACCAATATGATGGAAAGTCCCTCCCCACATCCCCTCCAGACTTATTCCTAGGAGACATTCCACTCGATGCAACATTTCTCGAGCAGCTTTATTGGTAAAGGTAGCCAAAAGAAGTGAGGAGGGATCTACTCCCTCCTCTACCAGTCTTGCCACTCGATAGGTAATAGTTCGAGTTTTTCCACTACCTGCACCAGCAATAACCAAAATCGGCCCATAACTAGCGAAGACTACTTTTTTCTGCTCCTCATTCAATTCTTCTTCATAATCAATGCGCAAAATTCCTTTCAAAAGTCAAACCTCCTATTTATTTCCTTTTTCTATCAGCTCTTTAAGCTCCCTGTCTCCAAAAAGATAAACCCGATTACAAAAAGGACAGCTCACTTCTGCTCTTCCCTCTTGAGCTAACAAATCTTCTAACTCTTCCTTCCCCAGTAAAATTAAGGTCCTACGAGCCCTTTCCCGGGAACAATAGCAATGATAATGCAGTTTCTTTTCTCCCACTATTTTATAAGAAAGAGAAGCCAAAAGGTTTTGAATTATTTCTTCCGGACTTTTACCCTCAAAAAGAAGAGAGCTCACCGGAGGAAGAACAGAAATATTATCTTCGATTTTCTTTACCACTGCAGATGGAGTACCTGCTGGAGTATGGATGATAAAGCCACCTGCTGATAATACCTCTCCTTTCTCTCCCACATAAACCCCGGCACTGCAAGCTGAAGGAAGTTGTTCAGAAAGAGCAAAGTAATAAGCTAAGTCGTAAGCAATACCTCCTCGAGGCATTTCTATATAACCAGCATAAGGTTCTCCCAATCCCAGGTCTTTCACCACTGAAAGTTGAGAACCTTTCCCCACTGCTTCTTCCACATTAAGTTTTTTATCTTCCCGGGAAGGAATAAAAACCAAAGGTTGAGAAACATAGCCTCTCACCTCTCCCTGGGAGTTAGCCTGCACCAATATGCTCTCTAAAGGTCCCAAGCAACGAATGTATAAAGTTACTTTCTGACCTTCCTTGAGAGCAGCACCCATTATCCCTGCCAAGGTCAGTGCTCTTCCTAAAGCAGCGGTAGCTACGGGACTGGTATTATGTAAAAACCTTGCTTCTTCCACTAAAGAGGTAGTTGAAGCCACATAAACGACCACTGTGGTATCTTCTACTATTGTGCATACCACTTTATCTTCATAGTTTCCCACTCAATCACTCTCCTTAACAGCCATCATCCATAGAGCAAAAACTAAAAATAAAAATAATACCCAGGGGCTGCTATCCCAAAAGGTATCACTTCCTCCCCATTTAGACAATACCTGAAGATAGGCAAGAGCTAAAAGAGAACTTCCCACTAAGGAGCTAAATAAGTTTAAAACTTTTTTATTCCCGAAAAGAAACCCAGAAATTAGAGAAAAAAGAACCACTTCCCTAAAAGAGAGATGCTGCAAAAAACGCATTAATTCCACCGAAGAAGAAAGTTCGATTAAAAGATAATAGAGGTTGGCAGCTAACCAGAAGCCAGAAAAAAATCTTCCCCATTTCTCTCCTTTTTTGCTCGCTGCTACTCCTGCTAAGAAAAGAGCCAAAAAGAGAAAAACGAAGAAATTCACTTTTCCGTCCGAAAAAGAAAGAGTTTCTAAATTACTTTTTTCTATTCCTCGAGTAATACCTCCTCCCCACAACACCACTACAAAAGTTAAAAGGGGGAAAAGAATCTTTTTCAGACGAAAAAAATAAAAACCAGAAATAATCCCTCCCCCTAACAAAAGAAAAATCAACCACCCTTCTCCTATTTTCTCTATTTCCAATAGCCAGTAATCAAGAAACAAATTTATTCCTCCCCGGAGAGAATCAGCTGAGCAGCTTTAGCTACTACTTCAGAAAGCCGGTCTTCTATCTCTTCTATTTTCTCCTCTTCTACTTCTTCTTTTTCATTTCTATTAACCAGAACTCCACAGATTGCCCCGGAGCGGAGTCCTAGAACCCGAGCCACGGTAAAAAGAGTGGCTACTTCCATCTCGTAATTCAAAACCCCCAGCCTCTTCCATTCTTCTCTACTACCCCGAAGAGAAGAAATAATATAACCGGTAAAAGTATCATACCTTTCCTGACCGGGATAAAAAGTAGCTGAAGAGCAGGTAATTCCCAAGTGATAGCGATACTTCAAAAGCTCACAGGCTTTTTTGAGAGCTCCTACCATTTCCCAGTGAGCACAGGCAGGATAAGGAAGAGGAGCATAGTGATCGGAGGCGCCGTCCATTCTCACTGCTCCTTCGCTGATCACCAAATCCCCCACTGCAATTCCTTCCTGAATGGCTCCGCAGGTTCCTACCCGTAAAAAAAGATTTACTCCCAATTGAGCTAACTCTTCCACTGCTATACTCAAAGAAGACCCCCCGATGCCAGTAGAAACTACTAAAATTTTACCACTCTCATTTTCTGCTTTTACCGTCTTAAATTCCCGATGAAAAGCCAATTCTTCAAAACTACCAAAGGCAGAAGCGAGCTTACAGCATCGCTCCGGTGCCCCGGGTAGCAGAGCTAATTTTATTCCCCTTACTTCCTCTTCTTTTAAAGCTAAATGATAAGCATAATAACCCATATCTCTTCACCTCTTCCTTATTTTCGGCTAAAATAGTAAAAAGGGGAAGAGATAAATGCCAAAAAAAATTTGTTATCTTTACTGGGAAAAAGAAAAAATACCTGTCCCACGGGGTAAAACTTTGCAGGAGGTAGTTAAAAAAATATTTCCCTCCTGGGAAAGGATTATGGCTGCCCAATTAGAAGGAGAAATAGTAGACCTTAACACCGAAGTAGAAAGAGATAGCAAAGTAAAGTTTTTTGACTTCTCTCATCCTGAGGGCAGAAGAACCTACCTGCGAAGCCTTCTTTTTGTCCTGAGCTACAGTGTAGAAAAAATTTTTCCTGGCCATCGACTAAAAGTTCTTTACTCCTTAGGGGAGGGGTTAATCTGTGAAATAGAAGGAGTAAATATCTCTTCCGAGCAATTAGAGCAGATTGAAGAAGAGATAAAAAATACCATAGCAGAAGACCTTCCTTTTACCCGAGAAGTGGTAGACTGGGAGAAAGCCACTGCTATCTACCAAAAGCAGGGAAGAAAAGACCTGGTGAAACTCTTCCGTTACTGGAGAACTCCAGCAGTAACTGTTTATCGATTGAAAAACTTCTACGACCACTATTATGGACCTCTTGTTCCTTCCACCGGGTATCTAAAAAATTTTGGCTTTGTTCTGGTTCCTCCACAATTCGTAATTCAGTTGCCCACCGGAGAAGACTTACAGCGTCTCCCTACCTATACTTTTCGCCCTAAGCTTTTCAGTACCTTCCAGGAAGCGGTACGCTGGGCAGAGATTTTAGCTATTGAAAATGTGGGAGAGTTAAATGAAGCCATTGCTCGAGGAGAGGGAAGAGAAATTATATCTATTGCTGAAGCGCTTCAGGAGAAAAAAATAGCCCAAATTGCCGACTTAATCACCCAGAAAAAAGGTACGGTACACTTAGTATTAATCGCTGGACCCTCTTCTTCGGGGAAAACCACTTTTGCTCGCCGTCTTTATATCCAGCTCCGGGTTAACGGCTGGCAACCAATAACTATTTCCTTAGATGATTATTTTCTTTCCCGCGAGGAGATAAGCGAAGAAGATTATGAAAAACCTGAAGCGTTAGATTTAAAACTATTTGAAGAACAAATAAAAGCCCTCATTCGGGGAGAAGAAGTGGAAATCCCTCGCTACAATTTTATCACTGGTTCTCGAGAACCCCGGGGAAGCAAAACTCAGCTCTCTCCCGATGGCATTATCATAGTAGAAGGCTTACACGCTCTCAATCCCCGATTAGGAGAAAATATCCCCGGAGGAGAGAAATTTAAAATTTATGTGAGCGCCATAACTCAAATAAACGTTGATGACCACAACCGCATTTCTACCACCGATTGTCGGCTAATCCGGCGCTTGGTGAGAGATAGCCAGTTCCGGGGAAGTAGAGGAGAAGGAGTATTTGAAGATTGGCCTCGAGTAAGAGAAGGAGAGGAAAAATATATTTTTCCTTATCAAGAAAATGCTGATATTATGTTCAACTCTTCTTTAATATATGAGTTGAGCATCTTGAGACAATATGCTGAGCCCCTTCTGCGGGCTATTACTCCCGAAAGCCCTCATTATCTGGAGGCTTACCGCCTCTATGCTTTCCTCAACCATTTTATGCCTCTCAATTCCTCTTTCGTCCCTTCTAATTCCATTCTTAGAGAGTTCACTGGTTAAACTAAGCTCTCCCCTTTCCTTTTTTCTATTTCATCTAGAAGTATTAAAGCAGAGCGCAGAAGAATTTTCTCTTCTTCTCCCAGGGCAGGGTAAATACTCTGCAAAGAAGAGACCTTGCTTTCTAATTTTTCCAGTATATTCTCTTCAGGGGGAAGAGAAGGAGCACTAAACACTTTCTTTTTCCCCAAATCTATGGTGTCTCCGAGATGAGGAACTATTGCCTCTTTCCCCTTTTCTTTTAGAGACCGGGCAAAAGACTCAGCAATGCTTTCTTCTCCGTGAGTTACCAAAAAAGTAGGACTACCCTGAAAATACTCTACCCACTTAAACAAGTCTTCCTGGTCAGCATGAACAGAAAAACCATTAATAGTATATATTTTAGCTCTAACTGCTATTTCTTCTCCCAGAACCCGCACTTTTTTAGCTCCTTCTATGAGAGCTCTCCCTAAAGTTCCTTGAGCTTGAAATCCTACAAAGATAAGAGTGGTATTTTCCTTATAGAGGTTGTGCTTTAAGTGGTGGACAATCCTCCCTCCGGTGCACATTCCACTTCCGGCAATAACTATAGCCTGGTTTATATTGTTGATAGCTTTTGATTCTGTGGAAGTGGAAACATAACGCAGGTTAGGTAAAGAAAAGGGCCCTTTCTTTTCCCAGTTGAGCTTTTGAATTTCTCCAGAGAGAAGGTTCCGGTAACGTTCATAAACATCAGTAACTTTGGCTCCCAGAGGGCTATCAAAAAACACCGGATACTTATTCCTTACTTTTTCCGGTAATAAAGAAAGTTCATAAATCACTCGTTGAGCTCGGTCTACCACAAAGGAAGGGATTAAAACTTTTCCTCCCTTAGATAGTGCTCCATCTATAGCTTCAGTAAATTCCCGACGAGTATCTTCTAAACTCCGGTGGTTACGATTACCATAAGTAGATTCTATTACCACAAAATCAGCTCTCTCTATTACTGGAGGAGAACCTTCCATTACACTATAGAACTGCCCTAAGTCTCCAGAAAAAACTACTTTGCTTCCCTCTCCCCATACCTCCAGTGCCGCTCCTCCCAAAATATGGGCAGAATTGCGAAAAACGAATTCTATTTCCCCTTCATTGATTAACTCATCATAACCCACCGGTACGAATAAATTCATGGCTCCCTCTACTTCTTCTTCTCCAAAAAGAGGTTGAACTCGAGGTTTCCCCTGCCGAATATTTTTTCGATTTATTCTCTCGGTTTCTTCTCCCATAATTTTTACTGTATCCAGCCATAGAAGATGCGAGAGCTCAATAGTAGGAAGAGTAGCATAAATTTTCCCCCGAAAACCATTACGAAAAAGTAAAGGTATCCTACCAGAATGGTCTAAATGCGCATGAGTGAGAAGGATAAAATCAATATCTCCGGGAGAAAAAGGGAAAGGCTGATAATTTCTCTCCTCTCCCCTACCCTGCACCATACCACAATCCACAAGAAAACTTTTATCTCCGGTTTTCAAAAGATAGCAAGAACCAGTAACTTCTCGAGTTGCTCCTAAAAAAGTAAGCTGCAAAAGATCATCTCCTTATCTATTTTCTTCTTGCAAAATTTCCCGCAAAAAGGCTTTGATTTCTCCTCCTACATCTTCTCGCTCAAGAGCAAAAGCGATATTAGCTTTAAGATAACCAACTTTATCTCCTACCCCAAAATGTTTACCTCGAAGTTCCAGGGCATAAATTTCTTCTTTACCCAAAAGAGCTCTTATAGCATCAGTAAGTTGAATTTCTCCTCCTCTTCCCGGCAATGTACATCTAATAGTTTCAAAAATAGAAGGAGGTAAAATATAGCGTCCTACAATAGCCAAAGAAGAGGGAGCTTTATCTTTTTCCGGTTTTTCTACTAAATCTTCCACCCGATAAAGATTCTCCTTCACTTTTTCTCCTTTTATCACCCCCCAGGAAGAGACATCTTGAGGAGGAACAGGAGTAACAGTTAAGTAAACTGCTGGCTTTTGATGATAAAGTTCTATAATTTCTTCTAAAAAAGGGGAAGGGGTAAGAAAAATATCATCAGCGAGAAGTAGAGCAAAAGGCTCTTCTCCTACGAATTCTCGAGCCTGATAAACTGCATCTCCTAAACCCCGAGGAGATTTTTGCCTCACATAATAAATGGGAACCAGGTTTCCCACCTTCTTTATTTCTTTCAATAATTCCTCTTTCCCCCGATTTTCCAATTCTTGTTCTAATTCCACCGAATAATCAAAATAATCCTCGATAGCTCTCTTTCCTCTCCCGGTAACAAACAAAATACTTTCTATGCCCGAAGCCACAGCTTCTTCCACCACATACTGAACTGCTGGCTTATCTACAATGGGCAACATTTCTTTAGGCTGAGTTTTGGTAGCAGGTAAAAGGCGAGTCCCTAAACCTGCCACAGGAATAACCGCCTTTCTTACTTCTTTCATGTCTTTGCCTCCTCTTTTCTAAGATGATGGACCAGAAAAAGCATTACCCCTATTCCTAAAAGATAATCTCCTACGCTGGCCACAAAAAAACGGCGGAAAAGAAAAGAAAAATAAGGTAGCATGTCTCCCAAAAAAGGTAAACGAGTGGAAGAAGAAATAATGGTATAATCAGGATAATAATTATTTTCTAAAAGCTCTACAAATTGTTGAAGACCCAGCCAGGAAGTCACTTCTAAAGATACCGGCATTTTCCCTCCATTGAGAGCCATAACTAAAAAATTTAAAAAAGCTCCCCACAAAAACAAGCCCTCTTCCCACCCTCTTCTCCTTCCTGACTTATATAAAAAACCAATTTCTATTCACTGCATCTAAAGTAGCCCGTGCTACTGCCTGATAAATATCTTCTTTTACCAGAGTTGCCCCACCAGCATTTCCTCTCTCTGAGGAATATTACAATCCACAAAGGCTAAAGCTACTTCCAAGTCTCCCAGGCGTTGAATTAAAACTCCCCGAGGGGCAAACACCACATTACCAATTCTTTGATTCAGACATTCTAAAGTAGCTTGAACCACTAAAGAGTAACAATTACGAGAATTAGAGACACTCCCCGTCACCATACCTCGATAGAGTTTATCACTTAACTTTATCTCTACTTCTACCTGGAAAGTCTGGGGATTTTTCTTCCAACTCAACCCCCACAGCACAGGCCGCAATCCACTCTCTTTTTTTTCCTCTTCTAAATCAAAAGCTACAATGCTAATTTTCTTATGGTCAATCTCCAGATTAAAGCGAGCCTGGAGTAAAGTCTCTATATCCCGGGCTAAAAGTTTGGGAGGTTTAGAAGGTTTAGAGAGAACATGTATCTCTTTAATCTCCTCCTCTCCCACCACTTTTACATTTATTACTCCTTCGATACTTCCTATAGCTTCTTCTACTGTTTTCCAATCCCCTACCTTAATCACCTCTTCACCTCAATAAATGGGATCAATTAAACCATAATTACCGTCTTCTCTTTTATAAACTACCTGGACTTTATCTTTATCCAGGTCTTTAAAAATAAAGAAAGTATGTCCTAAAAGCTCCATTTGTAAAATAGCATCTTCTATGCTCATAGGGCGAAGGACAAATTCTTTAACTCTGGCTACCTTATCCACCGGAGGTAAGGCTGGTTCTTCTACTTCTTCCCTCTCAAATTCCACTACCGCTTCTTTGCGCAATACTCCTCTCTTTCCTAAACGCTCCTTATACCGCTTCACCTGCCGCTCCAATTTATCCATAACCTCATCCAGGGCCGACCGCCAGTCAGAACCTACTGCCTCTCCCCGGATTACTATACCACTGGCGGTAAGAGTAGATTCTACTTTGATTCTTCCTCGTTCCAGAGTGAAATTGACTGTGGCATCCATAAGACGGTCAAAAAAACGTTCCAGCTTAGAAAGTTTTTTAGTTACATAATTCCTCATTGTTTCACTAATTTCTATGTTTTTTCCTCGCACCACTATGTTCATCGCCTGCCGCCTCCTGACTTTTTATTCGTTCCACCAAAACATTTTTCTCCAGCTCTTCAGCTTTCTCCAGATCAAAAATCCCTCCTCCAGGATAAAAAGTATTAGCTAAACCACAGCTCACCGCTGCAGCGAGAGACCCTTCTATATTCCTTCCTTCTTCTAAATATTTTACCATAACTCCCACCAAAGTATCACCTGAACCAATAGAATAGCCTCCTCCTTCTGTCTCTTTCCTCATTCTCACTTTCCATATTTCTCCTTGGTAGGCAGCTACTACTCCTCTTTTCCCGTCCGAGAGAATCACCAATTCTACACCCTGGTTTTGAAAAATTTTTACCGCTTTTAATTTATCTTCCCAGGAAGAAATAGAAAAACCTAAAACTTCCTCTGTCTCCCTCGCGTTGGGCTTTATCATAAAAGGAGAGGCAGATAGTGCTCGACGTAAAGGTTCTCCTGAGGTATCTACAACCGAAAGAGCTCCCTTCCTCTTAGCCACCCCAGTCAAAAGAGCATAAAAATCTAACCTCACTCCCCGGGGTAAAGATCCAGAGAGCACCAAACAATCTCCTTTTTGGAGATTGTTTTCTAAAAAACGAAGAAAAGTCAAGACAGCAGAAACAGAAACCAAAGGTCCTGGTTCATTAATTACTGTGTGTCTTTCAGTTTTTTCTTCGTGGATAACAGTGGTAACTCTCGTCTCACCTGAGGGCCAGTTAGTGAGCAAAAAGCCTTCCTCTTCTAAACTGTTCTTAATTCTTTCTCCGGTACTTCCCCCCTCAAAAAGGAGAAGATGAGGATTCCCTCCTTTTCGCTTTATTGCTCGAGCCACATTAATCCCTTTTCCTCCTGCGGTCTCTACCACTTGAGAAGCTCGATTTACTTCGTTCAAATTTATTTCCTTCATAATAAGCAAGCGATCGAGAGCAGGGTTAGCACAAAGGACAAAAATCATAGAGGATGCTCCTTTAAGAAGATTTCCACCTCCTCGCTGGTGGGCAAAGCTGGAATAGCTCCTTTTTTGGTAGTGGTCAGCGCTCCTACGGCATTAGCTCGGCGAGCAGCGTGAGCGATAGCACTCTCCGGAATTTCCTTTCTCTCTCTTAAATCTTCCCAGAACATATAAAGGGAACTGAGTAGACCAGCTACAAAACCATCACCAGCACCGGTAGTATCCACAGTAGCAACAGAAAATCCTTCCATTTCTAACCTTCGCTCCCCTTGCACAATGAAACAGCCTCTTTTCCCTAAAGTAACAGCAACAAGAGCTAAGGAAAAATTCTGAGAGATAAATTCCAGCGCTTTTTCTAGATCCGAGGTCCCAGCTAAAAATCGTGCTTCTTCTTCATTAATTTTCAAAATGTCTACCGATTTTAAAGCCTGGCGCATTCGGAAACGAGCTTCTTCTAAATCTCTCCACAGAGCAGGACGAAGATTAGGGTCAAAAGATAAAAGATAACCATATTTTTTAGCTAAAGAAATAGCCCGCATAGTAGCACTGTAAGCCGGCTCATGAGTCATAGTAATAGAGCCAAAATGAAAAACTCCTTTCCCTGAAAAGCACTCTTCTCCTATTTCTCTCTGGTCTAAGAGCATATCTGCTCCCGGGTCACGGTAAAAGACAAAGTCTCTTTCTCCTTCCTGGGTAAGAGAAACAAAAGCCAGAGTGGTTTTGGCTTTCTCAGTAGAAAAGAGAAAACGGGTGTTTACCCCATTTCTTTCTAAGACCTCTCTTAAAAATTCTCCAAAGGCGTCTTTCCCTACCTTACCAATAAAATAAGTATCGATTCCCAGTTTAGCTAAACCCACCGCCACATTAGCTGGTGCACCTCCCGGAGCTTTCTCAAAACCGGGAGCATCTTTCAAGGTAACTCCGTTTACTGTAGAAACGAAATCAATTAAGAGTTCCCCTAAACAAACTGCTTTTTTATCCACTCATCATCCCTCCTCCTCTATAACTCCTGTAACCGGGGATAAAAATTTCGCAAAGCAGGATAAAGGTCTCGATATAGACGATAAGCTCTGTCGTAATAGTCCACCAGTTCCGGGGAGGGAAGAACCGATTCGGTGACTTTCACAGCTTTCTCTGAGGCCTCTTCCACCGAAGAAAATACTCCTCTCCCTACCGCTCCTAAAAGAGCAGCACCAAAAGCTGGACCTTCATCAATCTTGACCCCGAAAAGAGGAACTCCATAAATAGAAGCCTGAATTTTTCTCCATAGAGCGCTGCGTGCTCCTCCACCAATAGCTCTAACTTCTTGAATAGGAATATTCATCTCTCTCATAATCTCAAAGGAATCTCGCATACCAAAAGTAACTCCCTCCATCACTGCTCTTATCATCTCGTTTTTACGGTGTTTCAGAGTAAGCCCAAAGAATACCCCCCGAGCATAAGGGTCAGCATGAGGAGTGCGTTCTCCAGTAAGATAAGGAAGGAAAATCAATCCCTCCGCCCCAGGAAGAGCTTTTTCCGCTTCAGCAGTCAAAAGGTCATAGCTATCTTTTTCTAAAAGAGAAGCTAAGTTTTTTTCCTCCATACCCAGCCTATCTCTAAACCAGCGTAGCGACCCACCGGCAGAAAGCATCACTCCCATCACATGCCATTTACCGGGAACCGCATGACAGAAAGTATGCACTCTTCCCTTTTTATCCACTTTCACCTCATCACTGAAGGCAAAAACTACCCCTGAAGTTCCTAAACTTGCCGAAACTAAACCCGGCTTTACAATACCTGTGCCTATTGCTCCAGCAGCATTATCCCCTCCTCCTGCTACTACTAAAACTTCATCTCCCATCCCCCACATTTCCGCCACTTCTTTTTTTAAGTATCCGGTAATTTCCGGGGATTCAAAAGAAGGGGGAAACCAAGAGGGAGGAAACCCCAGAAGAGAAATTATTTCTTCTGACCACTTGCGGCGGGGCACATCAAAGAGAGAAGTTCCTGAAGCATCAGAAACATCAGTGGCAAAATCCCCGGTTAAAAGAAAGCGAATATAATCCTTAGGAAGAAGAACCTTGGCTACTCTTTCATACAAGTGTGGTTCATTATTTTTTAACCACAAAATCTTGGGGGCAGTAAACCCGGGAAGAACAGGGTTACAGTTAATGCTCATCAATTTTTCTTCTCCCACTATCCGAGTAATTTCTTCACATTCCCGGGCGGTGCGCTGGTCACACCAGAGAATTGCTGGACGTAAAACTTCTCCCTTTTCATCTAGAAATACTGAACCGTGCATCTGTCCGGTAAGCCCTACCCCTTTTACTAAATGAGGGTTAATCTCTGCTGCTTGCAAAGCCTTTTTTACTGCCTGAACCGTTCCCCGCCACCAGTCAGCAGGGTCTTGCTCTGCCCAGTTAGGATAAGGAGTATAGAGAGGATATTCCTCCACAGCCTTGGACACCAATTCCCCTTCTTCATTCACCAAAACTACTTTACATCCTGTAGTTCCCACATCAATTCCCAAAAAGTATTCCATCCTCATTCCTCCTCAGACAATTAAAGTGAAAGGCTCTTCAAGAAGATTCTTTAAAAATTGCATAAATTGAGCAGCTAAAGCTCCGTCAATTAACCGATGGTCGCAAGAGAGGCTCAACTCCCACAAGTAAGCAGGAACAATCTCTTCTCCATTGAAGAAAGGTTTTTTACGGATTGCTCCACAGGCCAGAATAGCTGCTTCCGGGGGATTGATGATGGCAGTAAAAGAATCCACCCCCCACATCCCTAAGTTAGAAACAGTGAATACTCCCCCGGAAATTTCCTCCGGAGTTAATTGATTAGATTTTGCTTTTTGAGCTAAAGTATTGATTTCTTGAGTAATCTGGGATATTCCTTTTTGGTTAGCTCTCTTCACTACCGGGACAACCAATCCCTCTTCCAGTGCTACTGCTACTCCAACATTCACTTCCGGGCTTATTTCTATTTCTTCTCCCACGAGATGAGCGCGAAAGAGAGGAAATTTCTCCAGTGCTTTAGCTACCATTTTTACCAGAATATCGGTGTAGGAAACTCGTAAACCAGTTTCCTTTTCTACCCGAGGAAGAATTTTTTCTCTCATCTTTACTAATTCCTCGGCATAAATTTCCTGATGAAGAAAAAAATGAGGGGTGCTTTGATAGCTCTCAGTTAAGCGCTGAGCTATAATTTTTCTCATTCGAGATAGAGGTATGTGCTCTTTTTCTCTCGGAGCTTTTACTTCTTCTATTATCAATTTCTTCTCTTTTTCCTCTATAGCTTTCTCTATGTCTTCTTTTACAATTCTTCCTCCCGGACCACTACCCCGTATCTGAGAAAGGTCAATTCCATGCTCTTCGGCCAGGCGACGAGCCAGGGGAGAAACTCTAACTCTTTCGGTTTCCAGAGTAAGAGGAGCTTCTTCTCGTTTTTCTTCTACTTTTACTTCTTCCTTTGTTTCTATTTTCTCTTCCAGTTTTTCCGTCTCTTCCTCAGGAATTGCCTCTCCTTCTTTTCCTATATAAGCTACTGTCTCAGTGATGGGAACAGTAGCTCCTTCAGGATAAAGAATTTTTAATACCACTCCTTCAGCAGGAGATTCTACCTCCATATTAACCTTATCAGTAGCCACCTCAAACAGAACATCTCCTCTACTTACTCGGTCTCCTTCTTTTACTAACCATTTATTTATTACTCCTTCTTCCATAGTTAAACCTAACTTGGGCATAATTACTTTTTTAGCCATTTACGACACTCCTTTCTTGCACCAGGTTCATCAATTTTTCCACGTCCACTCTATAGGGTCCGGTATCTTCTAATCTAATTTCCCAATCTTCCCCTTCCCGCAAAACTATTTCTCGCTCCCCGTCCAAAGCCATAACTCCTCTTTGGTGTGGTAGAAGAAAAGAGACACCCAGAGGCAAAAAATCCCATTTCCGAATTTTTACCTCTCCTACTAAACCCGGAGCTAAAGGAGCTCTAACTATTTTCCCTCCCTCTCCTAACTCTACCATCGCCCCTCTTTCTTCTTCTGCACTAATACTGGCTAACCTTCCCACCACCGAGCTTAAACCAATTTTCAACGGACTGCTCTGAGTTACTACTATCAAACGAATCAATTCCGGTTCCCACACTGCTCTTGCCCCCACCAAGGTCTTTTCTACCACCACTGCATCAATAAGAGCTATTTCTTCTTTGCCTCCCTCTCTTGGCTTTGCTTTCAGTATTTTACTTTTTTTCACCACTTTTTCTCGCAGAGAATCATTTTCCAGAAACAACCCTACTGCCATACCCATAACCGTAGGCTCAATATTTTCAGCAAATACGTTATTAGTACCTCCAAAAAGAGAGAACAGGGGAGTAAGAGCACTTTTTTTAGCCACTATTCGATTAGTCCCATCTCCCCCTATTACCACCAGAGCATCCACTTTTTTCTCATTTACCGCCCAATCGGTGAAGTTTAAAGTATCAGTTTCATCACCGAAAACCGCAATAGGAGCGCAACGAAATATGATCTCCGGAGAAGAAAAGCTCTTTTTCACTATTTCTACTAAATCATAAGGGTCGGGCATATAGGCTACCTCAAGCGGGCTATTCACCACGCTCTCTATACCCCGCAATAAGCGAAGAGTATAATTAATTTTTTCCTGGTTGCCAAAAACCGAACCATAAGCTATTAATCGCCGAATATCTTTCCCTGCTGCAGGGTTAACCACTAATCCAATTTTATTCAGTTCAGTGAACCTCCTGTCCTCCAGTAACGTTAACAGCTTGGCCGGTCATATAGTCAGAATAAGAAGAGGCCAAAAACACTGCCACATTAGCTACGTCTTCTACTGTGCATTCTCTACCTAAGGGAACTTTTTCCACATATATTTTTCTCACCTCCTGGGGAGGAACTCCTAATTTCTTAGAATATTCTTTATCCAGAAGGTCCCACATCGGAGTAGAAAAAACGTTACCCGGACAAATGGCGTTAACATTAATTTTATAAGGTGCTAAGTCCATTGCTACGCTCTGCGTTAAACCAATTATACCAAATTTGGAAGCCGAATAAGCACCTAACCACAGCCCTCCTTTTTTACCCGACTTAGAGCTGACACTGATTATTTTCCCACTCTTTTGGGGAATCATATATTTAGCTACCTCTCTGATACAGAGAAAAGTTCCCTTTAAATTTACTGCAATTATATTATCCCAGACCTCTTCAGGAACATCAGTTATAAAATGAGCACGAATAATTCCCGCCGAGTTTACCAGGATATCGATTTTACCAAATTGATTAAAGGTTGCTTGTGCAGCATCTTTTACTTCCTCACTTTTAGTAACATTTACCTGAAAAGCTAAAGACTTTCTTCCCACTTTTTCTATTTCCTGGACGGTGGCTTTTGCTCCTTCTAAGTTCATATCCCAGCAACATACATCTGCTCCTTCTTCTGCAAAACGAAGGGCAATACCTTTTCCAATACCGGACGCCGAACCAGTCACTATGGCTACTTTGTGAGCCAAAGGCTGAGGATCCATTTTCTTCACCTCTTCTTAGTTATTTTTCCATAGATACAACCGCTTTAAGAGCCACACCCTGGCGCACTAAATCAATACCTTTTACCACTTCTTCTAAACTCAAAACATGGGTGATAAGACGTTTAGCTCTAACCCGTTTACTATAAATCAGTTTAGCCGCTTGTTCATATTGAGAAGCATGAGAAGCAAAAACTCCAAAAACTCCCACTTCTTT
>DAOSVE010000001.1:35885-50362 GCA_035593465.1 Candidatus Atribacteria bacterium
CCTGCTCCCTGGCTTCGAGCCAATTCCACATGCATACAGCCAATGGGACCTGCTCCAATAACTAAAACATTTTCCCCGAAGCCAATGTGCAAATAAGATTGACCGTTAACTACACAAGATAGAGGCTCCACTAAACTGGCTTCTAAAAGGTCAGCGTCAGGAGGAAGAACTAAGAGATTTCCTCCCTCTACTCCTTCTCGAGGGATTTTTAAAAATTCGGCAAACCCTCCCGGGTAATCATAGCCGATGTATTTTTGCTCTGGACATAAATTTTGCAAACCCCGCCGACAGTAAGAGCAGCGGCCACAGGAAATAACAGTGATAACTGACACTTTATCTCCTACTTTATACCCCTCTACTCCTTTTCCTACCTCTACAATTTCCCCGGCTATTTCATGACCGGTGGTCTGAGGAGGATGAACATGAGGATGACCATGATGGAAAATTCGCACATCAGTTCCGCATATAGCACAAGCTGCCACCCGAAGGAGTACTTCCCCCTCTTCCACTCGAGGAACTTCCACTTCCCTAATTTCCATTTTTTCCGGACCCAGGAAAAAAGCAGCTTTCAAGCTTATCTCTCTCCTTTCCAGATGTGATTTTTTAGAGCTGGATAAATTCTCTTATACACCTCAAACTTCTCTTTATATAACACGTTTCTCTCTTTATCTGGTTCATAAACCTCTCTAACCTGCACTAACTGATTAATTAAACCAGCAAAATCTTCTATTTTCTCTCTCGCCTTCCTCCCTAAAAGAGCCGCCCCTAAAGAAGCTGCCTCAGTAACAGACAGAGTCTCTACCGGTAACCCATAGACATCAGCCTTTATCTGTAACCAGGCAGGGCTTTTGGCTCCTCCTCCCACTGCTCGTAACCTTTCCACTTTTACTCCTGCCTGAGAGAGAAGTTCCAGGTTAAATTTCATCTCATAGCTTACTCCCTCAAGAAGTGCTTTGATGAATTCTTCTCGAGAAGTCTCTAACTTAAGCCCCACAATTACTCCGCCAGACTGAGTATCAAAGTAAGGAGTCCCAGTAGTCGTAAAATGGGGTAAAACCCAGATATTGGTGGGCTGAGAGGGAAGACGAGAGAGAATGAGGTCGTATACATCACAATTTTCCCTCTCTGCTATTTCTTTTTCTTTTTGAGCAAAATTATCTCGGAACCAGCGCAGAAGTGCTCCTCCCGTAAAATTATAAACCATGGTAAGATAAAGAGAAGGAAAAGCATGGTGGTAACAACAAAGGTTATTTTCTTCCATAACCGGGCTGAGAACTAATTCCCCCAGAGCAGGAGCTATGCATTCTACCGTTCCCGTGGCATCCATAGCCAGAGCTGGTTTAATCACTCCTGAACCTAAAGCTCCACAGGGCTGGTCGTGACCCCCCGTTGCTACTATAACTTTTTCTTTCCATCCCATCTTTTGAGCAAAGGAAGAAGTTACTTCTCCCACTACTTCCCCAGAAGGAAGAGGACGAGCTAAACGCATGGGGTCAATCCCCGCTAAGGAAAGGATTTCTTCTGACCACTTTTCTTTTTGGACCTCAAACATCATAGTTCTCCCCGCCAGGGAAAAACTAATGGCTGGCTCCACCCCCAAGCGGTACATTATAAAATCTTCAAAACATAAAAAATAGCGAGCTTTCTCAAATACATCCTTTTTATATTTTTTCCACCATAGTATTTTGTTCACTGTTCCAATCCCGGAAAGAGAAGTTCCGGTAAGCTCAAAAAAGCGTCTTCGACCAATTTTGTCTTCCCAGAAAGGAACAAATTCATCTCCCCGCTGGTCAAAAGTAACAATACTGCGCGCTAAACAATCTCCTTTTTCTCCTATCGGAACTACTGCCTCTCCTTGAGAAGAGATGGCCAGGCTGCGAGGAGGGTCATTTCGTAAATCTTGGGACACTTCTTGCAAGCTATCTTCTACTGCTCGGTAAACCTCTTCAGCATCTAATTCTATCCACCCCGTCTGTGGGTAATAAAGAGGGTACTCTCGATAGGAACGGGCAATAATCTCCCCACCTTCAGTAAAAGCCACTACTTTGCAACCCGTGGTTCCTACATCTACACCCAGGTAGCTCAAAGCCTCTCCTCCTCTCTAAAGTAAGCTCTTTATATACTGAAGAGCCGATAAGGCATCCGCCTCTTTCTGCATTGTTTCCAGTTTTTTCCTATCTATTTTCTGGATTATTTCTAAAAAGTAATTTATCATCTTTATACTGAATTGGCAGGCCAAAGCCGGGTCTTCTCGATAGGGGAAAATATCCAATCCTAACCATCCTTCATAATTAGAAAGGTAAAGGTAGTAAATGAATTCTAAAGTTTCCCAGAAATGGACGCTTCCTACTGCCATATCATCGTCCCAATCCCGGAAATTATCGTTGAGATGCAAGGCGAAAAGCTTACCGTATTTATCTAAAAGAGCTACTACATTGGCTGGCGACTCCTTAACATTAAAGGAATGCCCAAGATCAATGGTTACTCCTACATTCTGGCCTACTGTTTGAGATAAGAACAAGGCCAGTCCAGCATTAGCTATGGTAGAGTGGGTACGTGGCTCCCGCAGTTTATATTCTAAACTCAATTTCACCCGGGGATTGTGGCTGGCTATCTCAGAAAGCGCATTCACCAAAAGGTCCCATTGAGCTCGGTAATTAATTTGAAAAGGATAGTCAAAACCATCTTGCCCGGGCCAGAGATTCATCACATCCGCCCCTAAATACTCTGCTATGTCCATAGCTTTTTTGCTCATCTCTATAGCTTTTTTCCTTATCTCTTTTTCACACATCAACCCTCCCCAGGAAAACTCCGGACTACTAAAGAGATCTACATCACAGGAAGCCAATTGCAGTCCTCTTTTTTCTATCTCCTTTTTCACATATTCAGCATTATTTTCATTGAGAGGTGCAGGATAGTGCATCATTAATCCTCGCAAACCCTCTATCGAGGCAATTTTGTCCAGAGATTCTTCTAAGGAAACTTCCTTTTTGTAGCCTTTAGTACAAAAACGGTCTGGACAACTACCGAACACCCACACTCCAGTGGCAAAACCTTTACTTTTCATATTAGATAAACCTCCTCTTTATTTAAGTTTTGGAAAAATCCGAAAATTTCTGGCAGTTTTGAACTAAATAAGTATCACCCTAACCCTCTCCCCCCACTGAGGGATGCTTTTTCCCTCAAAGTGTTTTTTGTTTTTAAGTCTTTATTTTTCTTTGTTTTGGGGGTCATTAGGGGGTATTTTCCCCCTAATAGTAGAAAGATGCTTTTCTTTCCTCAGTTAGTTTTTTTGTGTTTTATTTTTGAGTTTTTATGTTTCCAAGGGTTATAGAGGGAGTTTTTTCTCCCCCTATAGTTCGGGGTTATAAGGAGGTATCCCCCACTGAGGGGTGCTTTCTCCCTCAGTAGTTCTTTACTCTTTTAAGTTTTTATCTTCTACTGTTTTTTTGCTTTAGTCCTTCTGGGGGTTATGAGGAGGCAGCGCCCCTTTATAGTCTTTTATTCACTTTTCAAGGTGCGCTTAAATTTCTCTTTAAGTCTCAAGAGCCTGCAAACTTACCTATATTTTACTTCCGTCTCTCTGTAAGAGAGGGATTTTCTATAACAATTTACTGATTTCCTCATTTATTTCCCTTACTGCTCCATAAATTTTCTGATAAATTTTATATCTAAGTTGGTAGGCCTCTTTTTTATCTGGAGAGGGAGAAACCTCTTTCCCAAATCTTACCATGGCCGCTATAGCTTCATCCAGATTAGAAAATATACCTCGGGCTTTCCCTCCTAACATGGCGCTTCCCAAAGCCACTGCCTCTTCAGTAAAAAGGGGGAAGAGAGGCTTTTGTAAAATATCGGCTCGAATCTGAAGCCAGCGGGTAGAGCGAGCTCCTCCTCCTACTGCTCGCAAGTTGTACAGGGGGATACCAAACTCTTCCCATAAATCCAGATTGATTTTCATCTCATAGGTAAGACTTTCCAAGATAGTTCTAACTATTTCTCCTTTGCTCGCTTCAAAAGTCAAGCCTAGAAGTGTTCCGCGAGAGTAGCCATCGAGATAGGGAGTCCCGGAACCAGCCAAGTGAGGCAAAAGAAAAAGAGAGGAAGGATGGGAAGGAATGGTATCAATCAAAACTTGATAGGGGTCTTTGCCTTCCTTTTTTGCTATTTCCTTTTCCTCGCCGCCGAAGGTATCCCGAAACCAGCGCAAAACCGAACCACCTGAGGCGATATAAGAAAGAGTGAGGTAGGAATCTTTCACCACATGAGGATAACAGCAAAAACCATTTTCCATCATCTCTTGAGTGAGGCGAGGTTTTTCTCCCAGATTTAAAGCCACACAATCTGAAGTCCCCATCCCATACATTGCTTCTCCTTCTTTTCTCACCCCACAGCCTAAAACTCCGCAAGGCTGGTCATGACCTCCGGTCGCTACCATAACTATAGATGATAAACCTAACTCCTGAGCTAAAGAAGGACGTAGATGGCCCACTTCTTCTCCAGAGGGGGAAAGGCGAGGAAGTTTATCTTTGTCTAAAGAGGCAAGGTGTAAAATTTCATCTGACCACTTTTTATGTACCACATCCAGCATCATAGTACGAGCAGCTAAAGAATAATCAATGACCGGCTCTTCACCAGTGAGGCGATGGAGAACAAAATCTTCCACACAGCAAAATTTATCTACTTTCTCAAAAATATCCGGTTTTTCATCTCTGAGCCAGAGAATTTTATTCACGGTATACATTCCGTGAAGGGGCATACCGGTAATTTGAAAAATCTGGAAAGGGTCCAGGCGCTCTTTCCAGAAATCTACGTATCTCTCCGACCGGGTATCAAAGTTGGCTATTGCCCGATAGAGAACTTGACCATCTCTACCCAGAGGAATGAGAGTCTCACCGTGAGAATTTACTGCTATCGCATCTATGGTATCTCCTGTTTGTGCTGCTACTTTTTTTAAAGAATTTAGCACTGCTTCCCAGATTTTATCCGGGTCCAATTCTAACCATCCGGAACGAGGAGTTAAAAAAGGATATTCTTCATAACCAGAAGCAATAATCTCCCCACCTTCAGTAAAAGCTACTACTTTACAACCACTCGTCCCTACATCTATCCCCACCAAAGCCAATTTCTTCACCTCCTTCCCTGAAGTAAGAAGAATGAAAAACCAGCCATAAAAAGAGAACCAAAACCCAAACCACCCAGAAAATATAAGAAAGTCCCCATTTTTCTCCTATAACTCCTCCCAACCAGGGAAAGAACATCGCCCCTACGCCTCCAAAGGCTACCACAAAACCGATAGCCTCCTCTTTTCTTTCTCCCATTTTTTGTGCTACCCAGGCTACTATCAAAGGCCAGATAACAGAATAGCCAAACCCCACTCCTCCTAAGGCTAAAATAGCCCAGTGTACCTCATGAGTAAAGTTGAGAAAAAGGAGAAAAATTAAGCTCAAAAAGGAAGAAAAACGCAAAATAACTGGATAGGAAAGAGAACGGGAAAGAAAAGCAAAAACAAATCTCCCTATAGTTAAGGCGCTCCAGAAAACTGCCAGAGCTATTCCCCCCGAGGATAAGCTACCTCCCAGGCCTTTAACCAAATAAGTAGCTATCCAAGAAGAAGAACCTATTTCTGCTCCCACATAAAGAAACATCGCTAAAAAACTCACCACTATAAAGCCATTACCTCTCGGTCCAAAAAGACGACTTTCTTCTTTTATTTCTTTTTCCTGAGGAAATTTTTCCTTACTCAAAAGAGCAAAAATCAAAAAGGAGATAATTCCGGGGAAAAGATAGAATAATCTCCAGGAAAAGCCCCTTTCTAATAAAAATCCGGCCAGAAATGGAGCACTGGCTGCCCCCAGACCAAAAGAAATCTGAGATAGATTGAGAGCATAGCCTTCTTCTCCTGGAAACATTTGAGAAATAAGAGAAGTAAAAGGAGCTTCACAAAGTCCCCCTCCTATCCCTAAGAGCAACAATCCCCCTTCTATCAAGGAAAAAGAAGGAGAAACACTAACAGAGAAAAACCCTCCAGCTAAAAAAGCTTGTCCCAAAAGCAAAACTACCTTTTTACCCCAGCGCTGAGAGAGCAAACCGCTACTAAAAGTAACCACGGTATAAGGGAGATAATAAAAGGAAAAGAGCCGCCCTGCTCGGCCGGCCGATACAGAAAACTCATCCATCCACCGGGGGATAACTGCCCCGGTGATGATCATAGAAACAGCGAGAAGGTAAAAGGCTAAGAAAATAATTAAATATAATCGAGCTTTACTTTCCATAGAAATGAGCCAGAGCTTCTCTCCAGTAATCCACACTCTTTTTCATACTATCTAAAGCACTCTCATCACTAAAGGCATGGGCAGAAAAGAAAAACTCAAATACTAAAACCACTTCTTTTGCCCCTGAAGCTTCAATAGCTTCCAAAACCCGCTCGGGAACGATTACTCCTTGAGCATTATTTTCTTCGGTAAAAGTCCAGTGTCGACTTCCTTTCCGGTCGGTCTGTTGCATATGAATGGAAGGGGAAAGATGAGCCAGCTCTCGAAGCCAGGAGTAATAATCCAGGTCTTTAGGGTCAGAGGAGCGATAATAACCATGCCCCACATCGAGACACAAAAGTACCGGAATATGGGACTTTTTATTCACTCGCTCCCACAGTTCCTTAGTTTCATCGATGGTAGAAGGCATCTCCCGGGGAAGAGACATAGGCTCCCACAGAAGATATTTCTGCCCTGCTTCCCGAGCAACAAAAGTTAAATAAGCAATTTCTTCTATAAGCACCTCAGTTAGATATGCTTTTCTCTCGGGGTTATTTACATCTTTGTTGCTCAAACTTCCCATATAAATCCCTGAACCCTCAGCTCCTAAAAGAGAAGCAGCCCGAACCATTTTTTCATACCACCGCAGATACGAGCGACGCATCCCGGGGTCGGGGTCTAAAAGTAAATTGAATTTGTGAGCTGCCTCTCCCGTAACTGCAGTGTCTATTTTTACCCCCTGTTCCTCAGCTAAGCGGCGGATAAAAGCGCATTTTTCTTTTACTATCTCCTCATCAATGATTACCGGGTCTAAAAGGTCAAAAGAAAACTGGACATGTTGTAAACCCAGCTCTTTTTTGACTATCCGTAGCCATTCTTCAGGCTCCGGATAGCGGCCTAAAGCAAAACAATTGTTAATGCCCAACTTTACTTTAGCCATACCACTACCTCCTCACTAAATTTTTCACTGCCTCAACTATAGTTTCTGGTCGGGGAATGGAGTTATCCTCTAAATATCTACTACAAGGAACTGGAGCATCTGCTGCACCTAAGCGTACTATAGGAGCATCTAAGTAGTCAAAAAGCTCTTCCTGAATTTTCATTCCTATCTCTGCCCCTGCTCCTCCGGTTTTACATCCTTCATGAACGATAACCACCCGGTTAGTTTTTCGAACTGATTGAGCAATAGTTTCCATATCCAAGGGCACAAGAGTGCGAGGGTCTATCACTTCTACCTCAATTCCCTCCTGAGAGAGAGCCTCTGCTGCCTGAAGAGCAAAAAGGAGCATTCGAGAATAGGCAATAATAGTTGCATCTTTCCCTTCTCTTTTCACATCTGCTACTCCCAGAGGGATTATATATTCTTCAGGAGGAACAAGACCTTGACTGTTATAAATCATTTTGTGCTCAATGAAGAGTACCGGATTATCTTCTCGGATGGCAGCTTTAAGTAAACCTTTGGCATCAAAAGGAGTAGCAGGCATCACCACTTTAAGACCTGGAGTATGCAAGAACCAGGCCTCCAGACTTTGAGCATGGTGAGCACCTGAGGAGCGACCACATCCACCTTCGGTGCGAATAACCATAGGAACCCGGGCTTTTCCGCCGAACATATACCGAATTTTAGCTCCTTGATTTACTAATTGGTCCATACATAAACCGACAAAATCAATATACATGATTTCCCCTACCGGCCGCAAACCAGTAATGGAAGAGCCTACACAACAGCCCACAATGGCTGCTTCCGATATAGGAGTATTGCGGACTCTCTCTCCGCCAAATTCCTGCCATAACCCTCGAGTTACCCCATAAGCTCCCCCATAGAGAGCAATATCTTCTCCCAATAATACTACATTTTCATCTCGCTTCAATTCTTCTTTTAGCGCTTCATTGAGCGCTTCCCGATAGGTTATGGTTCTCATTTCTCCCTTCCATTCACTGATTCCTCTAACTACTTTAGTTCCTTTCCTTCGCTCTAATTCGGCAAAATCCTCTTCTACGTATACGTCTTTAGTAATTTCTTCCAGCGGAGGATAGGGACTTTTCTCGGCAAAATCTACTGCCTCTTCTACTTCTTTTTCTACCTCTGCATCAATATTCTTTATCTCTTCTTCCGTTGCTACTCCATTATCCAATAACCATTTCTTATATCGTTTTATAGCGTCTCTTTCTTTCCATTGATTTTCTTCTTCTTTAGTCCGATAAGCCCGGGGGTCGCTTTTAGAATGCCCTAAATAGCGATAAGTTTTACATTCAATTAAAGTGGGACCATCCCCTCGCCGGGCTCTTTTGGCTGCTTCTTCCACTGCTTCTTTTACCGCTAAAACATCCATACCATCTACTATTACTCCAGGCATTCCATAAGATTGAGCTCTTTCTACGATATCTTGAATGGGAAAAGCCTCTTTAACTGGCACAGACATAGCATAAAGGTTATTCTCACAGACAAATACTACTGGTAGTTTCCACACCCCAGCTAAATTTAAGGCTTCGTGAAAAGCTCCGGTATTGGCTGCTCCATCACCGAAAAAACATACTGTTACTTTTCCCGTGTTTTTATATTTAGCAGTTAATCCTGAGCCCACAGCAATGGGAATCCCTCCACCCACAATGCCATTGGCTCCTAAGTTTCCAGCATTAAGGTCAGCAATATGTAAAGATCCCCCTTTACCTTTACAATATCCAGTAATTTTACCAAAGAGCTCAGCCATCATCTTATCCAAGGTAGCCCCTTTAGCAATACAATGTCCATGGCCGCGGTGAGTGGAAGTAATATAATCATCGGGATTAATAGCATTACAAGCTCCCACCGCCACGGCTTCTTCTCCAATATAAAGATGAGTAGTACCTCTAATCCTATCCTGGCTAAAAAGATCACTCACCGTTTCTTCAAAGCGGCGAATTCGCACCATATCCCGATACATGTTAAGAAATTTGTCTTTAGACCCCATCTCTATCCTCCTATTCCAGGTTTTACTACTATTTTTAAATAATTTCCACTTTCCGCTTCCTCAATCGCTTGAGGAAGCTCATCTAAACTTACCACTTTACTGATTAATTTTTTCCCTTCTACTCTCCCTGCCGCCATCATTTCTAAAGCCCAGGTATTATGAAGAGGAGTAGAGCCAGAAGTTCCCTGAATCAAAAGTTCTTTATAATGAATGAGGTTACTGTCTAATTGAGCTATTTTATTATCTCCCGGAAGACCTCCAAAGAAATTAATTCGCCCTCGAGCAGCAGCCAAATCCAGAGCTTCTTCTTGGGCTTTTCGGGCTGGAGCAGCAACAATTATCACCGTGGGGCCAACACCTTCGGTAACCTGAAGAAGCTTTTCCTTTAAGTTTTCTTTTTCCGGATTAATATAATAGTCAGCTCCAAACTCCCGGGACATTAAAAGTCTCTTTTCTTGAACTTCTGAAACTATAACTTTGCTCGCTCCTAAAGCACGAGAGAGCGTTATATGCATACATCCCACCGGACCTGCTCCCACTACTAAAACATAGTCTCCTACTCCTACTTGAGAGAGCAGCTCTCCATTCAAAGCACAGGCCAGAGGCTCAGTTAAGCTGGCTTCTTCAAAAGATAAGTTATCAGGAATACGGTTGATGTTTCCTCCTCGTAGCGCTCGCTCTGGAACTACCATATATTCAGCAAATGCCCCAGGATGATGATACCCCAGAGCTTCAAAGTTTAAACATAGGTTAGGTAATCCTCTCCGGCAATAAAAACATTCTCCACAGTGCAATATAGGAGCTACGGCTACCCTCTCTCCCTCTTTATATCCATTCACTCCTTCTCCTAAAGCAGCAATCACTCCGGCAATCTCATGCCCGGTTATCTGGGGCGGATGAATATTGTGATGGCCATGACGAAAAATACGCACATCAGTTCCACAAATAGCACAGGCTTCCACTTTAAGAAGAATCTCTCTCCCTTTCAAGGAAGGCACAGGACGCTCCTCTATCCTTATGTCACCTGGCCCATAAAACACCGCCGCTTTCATTTATTTCCACTCCTTCCTTTCTCGAGAAAAATTTTTATAAGCAGAAAGAATGGCTTGACCTAACTTGCTCTCTGCTTTTGCTCCACATATCTCCTCTATAACCTTCTCTGCCCCCTTCTCCTGAATCATTTTTTGCAGTTTTACCGCTTCTTCATCCCGAGGACAGTCGTAGGAAAGAGCCGCCCCGCAAGCTATAGCTATATAGTGGGGAAAAATCTCTTGGGAAAGACACAAATGCGCTCCTCCTATTAGACGGTCATCGGGTGCCAATTTTCGGAGAGGCTCCCTTCCTACCCGCCCTAAGGTATCTAAAAGCAAAGGATTGGCAAATCTTTCTCGTAAATCATCCACCAATTCCTGATGCTCCCTACGGTTTAAATCGGGATATTTCCGCAAGAGAGCCTGAGAAACTTCTTCCCAGGCTCCATCGAGAACCTTTCTTATTTCCTCATCTTTTATGGCTTCATGGATATAGGTATAACCTTTGTGGTATCCCAAATAAGCTAAAGTAGCATGACCTAAATTATGGATAAATAATTTTCTATCCACTTCTGCTGGAAAATTGCTTGCCGCTTTCAACCCGGTTATTTCTGGTACTTCTCCTTTTACTGCCTGAGCATCAAAAGGCAAGTGGTGGTAAGATTCCGCTACCACAAAAAGAGGGTCTTCTACTCCGTAACGCTCTCCCATAACCGGCACCATCCGAGCTACCACTGTTCCCACTAACCCCACTTTTTCTTCTAAAAATTTTTTACCGGCGGGAGAAAGATATTTTTCTATTTCTCCCCTCAAGAGCTGTGGAGCATCTTTTAAGTTCTCACAAAGAAAAATATTTAAAAAACCTCCGTCCTGAGAGCGAAGCTCTAACCCTTGAGCTAAAAGAGGAGCGATAAAGGGAAGATTTTTTACTCCTACAGCAGTAAATACTACATCTCCTTCTTTTATTTCTTTAGCTACTTTATCTTTTTCCTGAGTAGAAAGGGCTCTGAGGTTATCTATTATTAAATCCTCTTCTTTCCCATCTTTTCGGAGAAGACGCAAAGGATAAGATTTCCGTTCATTCAATAATCGAGCCAGGTCTTCTCTGGCTTCCACAAAAATAATCTCAAAACCTGATTCCCAGAGCAAGTGGCCAATGAACCCCCGTCCAATGTTACCTGCTCCAAATTGTATTCCTTTTTTCATCTATGTTTTCCTTCGGCTTCTTCAATAAAAGCTAAGGTTTCTTCTAAACTTCCCACCCCTTCGGTGGCTCCCATTTTTCTAACACACATAGCTCCACAGGCATTGGCAAAACGCCCCGTTTCATAGAGGTCCCAGCCTCGCAGGTATCCTACTAAAAACCCGGCACAAAAAGCATCACCTGCTCCTGTCCCATCTACTGCTACTACCGAAAAGGGAGGGACTAAAACTTTTTCCTCTTCAGTCATAATAAAACTTCCCTCTTCCCCCATTTTAATAGCCACTACCTTTATTCCATAATTCATAAAAAACTGAGTGATATCAGGAAGATTAGTTTTTCCTGATATATGGTGAGCCTCATCACGATTGGAGAGAAGAATATCAATATAGGGAAGAACAGGCTCAATGGTAGAAAACCATTTTCCCGTATCATCCCAGGCAGTATCTAATGAAGTAATAACCCCCAAATTTTTGGCTCTTCGCAATACTTTAGCCGTTTCTTCTCCATCAAAACCAGGCATGAGAAAGCTTCCCGCTATATGCACTACCTGCGAGCTACTTAAAAAACTATCGGCTATATCTTTTTCTCGCAAACCCCGGTTGGCTCCCGGATAATGAAGAAAAGTCCGCTCTCCCTGGCCATCTACTATTACCATGGTAGCTGAAGTATGATTCTCATCGTCTTTCGAGATTCCCCCGGTATTAATTCCATGCGCTACCAGAGAATTTATCATAAATTCTCCCAGACCATCTCTCCCCACTTTTCCCACTACTTTTACTTCTTCTCCCAATTTTTTCAAATCCACTCCGGTATTGTGGGCACATCCCCCGGCGTGGAGTTCCATATCCTCCACTAACATTAGCCTTCCCTTTTCTGGAAAGCGGTCAATAGGACGTCCTACCAGATCGGCTACTAGTATCCCTATGCAGGTTATTTCACTCATCTTTTCTCCCCCTTTTCTATGATTTTTAAAGCTGTCCCCTCATCGGTGATAAGAATATTGATAAAGCCACCTCGCAAAGCTCCTAAGATGGCTTCCACTTTATTATCTCCTCCGGCAATACCAATTACATGAGGCATATGGCGAATATCTTCTAAGGGAATAGCCACAGTTCTCTGATGCAGGGGAGTATCAATGATTTCTCCTTCCTGATTATAAAACTGACCCACTATATCTCCGACTGCTCCTTTTTGAATTAAAAGTTCCCACTCATGATAGTCAATAAAACCGGTTAAAGCATAAATAGAGTAATGAGGGTCAACTGCTCCAATACCTAAAAGAGACCATTTAGCCTGACGAGCCAGGTTGAGAGTCTTTTCATTAATTCGTTCTCGCAGATAAAAATCGCGAATCTCTTCTGTTTCTACCACCGCTGGAGCATAAAGATAATAACACTCTCCCTCAAAAATAGAAGCTAATCTCTCCCCAATGGTATAAGGATTGAGCGAAGCTGAAGCTGTTAGCCCTCCCACTAGGGTGACAAACTTGAGATTTTTAACTGAAACTGATTTGATAGATAAAGCCACCTGTTTTAAGGTCCTACCCCAGGCGATACCCACTAGATCTCCATCGCTTAGAACTCTCTCCAGGTACCAGGCTCCTGCTTGTCCTAAAGTCTCCAGCAAATCTCGCTGAGGAGAAACAGGGACTACCACGCTATCCTCGAGGGAAGGGAAAAGTTTTCGCAGTTTTTTCTCTACTAAAAGACAATTAGCTAAAGGAGACTCGATAGAAATTTTTACTATCCCCGTTTTTTGTGCCCGGTCTATGAGACGAGCTACTTTGGGCTGAGAAATGTTTAGATGACGAGCAATTTCTCGCTGAGTCATTCCTTCCATAAAATGAAGCCAGGCAACGCGGGTAACGAACTCCACATCTGAATTATTCATTTTCTTTCCTTTTCGAATTGATATTCAAAAATAGAATAATCTTTCAATAACATTGTACAATAAAATTGGATTTAATCAAGAATCTCACGCTAAAAATTAACCTTTATATTTCAAACCTACCGGGGGAAATAAACACTAACATTTTTAAGATAATATCTCGTGCAGGTTTTGCAGAAGTAAAATATGTTTTTTGCTTCTAAAGAATAAAATTTCATTTCCCGGAAGCGAGAACTAAAACCAGAACTTCCTTTGCCCCTCCCCTCTTTAATGTCTGGCTTAAGCTATCTACAGTAGAGCGAGAGGTTAAAACATCATCCACTATGAGAACCCGTTTGTTCTGAAAAAGGTTATTCTCCTTTATTTCAAAAGCCCCTCGCATATTTTTTCTTCTTTCTTTAACCTTCAAACCTACCTGAGGTAAAGTGGGCTTTATTCTTCTAACTTCTTTAGAAACAATGGGGATGGAGAAACATTTTTTAATCTCCTCCGCAAGGATAAGTGATTGATTAAATCCTCGTTCTTTAAGACGAGCAGGGTGAAGAGGAACAGGTAGAAGACAATCCACCTCCTTCAAAAAGGGATTTTTTTCTAAATATTCACAAAGAAGTTCGCCAAAGAGATAGCGAAAAGAGGTAAATCCTTGATATTTAAAAGCCTGAATACAGTCCCGTAAAGGAGAAGTGTAAAGCGCTACCGCCCGAGCAGTGTCAAAATGGAAAGGAAAAGTTCGGCAGCGGTGACACAAAAGAGTGGAAGGGCCAGGAAGAGGCCTACCACACTTCACACACAAGGGACTGTTAAGATACTCAATCCGGGAAAAACACTCAGGACACAGAGGAAAACCCTGGGAGCAAGAAATATATGAGCCACAAACCAGACAATGCTGAGGGAGAAAGAAATTAAAAATGCCTTCTAAAATTCCCCTACCTTCTTCATCTTCCATATTCTCTCCCCCCAGAGCAACAATTGAAGTCATTTCCTTGAATTATAACAGAATTCGCCATTATTTAGCTTTCTTTTGGACTTATCTTAAAATTGCTTTATTATAGGTAACCGCAAAAATCCATTACAATAACTATAAGGGGACAAGCCTTCTTATAATCTAATCATGTCCCACAATTGCTTTCTGGACACTATTTATGATTAAACC
>DAOSVE010000082.1:0-2271 GCA_035593465.1 Candidatus Atribacteria bacterium
TAAGTCAAACTTTTCAGCCATCTAAAGCAAGGACTGTTTTACTACTACCTGATGGATAGGCCGTGTAGTTACAAAATTTTTTAAGTTCCCCTAAAGTTTTGAAAAAATCTTCCGATATATTATAATAGTATTTAATTAGAATAATTTTCTATTTTTTAATATTTTCTCAAGGGCAAACTCTCCGAAAGGAGAGGACGCAAAGCCACGAGCCTAAAGCAGATTCTTGCTAAGGTAGTCGGGTTGCCGGATCTCAGCGATTGAGATTCGTTAAGTAATAAGTTTTAGCGCGTCACTCTCAACATTCCTTCGGAGAAAGCCCTGAAGGAGGTGTGAGAGATGAGGCGTCGATTTTTCTTTCTTCTTACCATCTTCGGGCTTATCCTGATTATTCTTATTTCGGGGTGTAGTAGTTCTATAAATACTCCGGAAACTAGTTTTGGTATCTCTTCTTCGCCCACCAGTGGCGAGACACAGGATAAGTTTGTTGAGTTTTCTAATGACAGAATTTTACTTGATGTACCTTTTCTTCCTCAGGTTCCACCTGGTGATTGGGTAAATACCCGTAATTGTGGGCCTACCTGTGCAGTGATGATGAGGGCCTATTACTTTAACATTTCACCATCTCCTGACCATATCGTTCAAGCTGATGATTGGCTTAATGCTCGCTTCGGAATTCCGGTTAATGGTTATAACAGTGACTGGACTAACATTTTTCAAATTCGTGCCTGGCTAGATAGTGAGGGAGTGCCAACTAAAGTAGGGATGGGAAATCTGGAGCAGGCTAGAGCGATGCTTTCTGAAGGGAAACCTTTTTTGGTAGCAATTTATTCTAATATGAATTCCAGTGGTGGAGCAAAGCATGCTATGTTAGTAGTAGGTATTGACTCTAACAATATCTATGTCAACGACCCGGGTAAAGTTACAGGAGCCAATAATTCTTATCCTCTTTCCCAGTTTCTTTCTGCCTGGAGCGCTCAAGGGAACTGGTATTTAGCTTTGAACTAAAATTAAGCCTCCTCCCGGAAAAGGCAAAGAAGATTGTTAGAGAAAAGGTTATGAGGTCTTCCGCAGATTTGCGAGAGGATGATACTTCTTATTATTGAAGCTATTTTATCCTCATGCGTTTCTCTCCCTTTTATTTTTCTCTGGAGTTTTCCTTCAATGGCGGGGGGGAATGTATAATTTCTTCTCTTATTGTTCTTTTCGTTGTTCCCGAAATTTAGCTGGGAATTCATCCTCTTCTACCATGTCTGTAATCTTTAATTAGGCATCTAGAGATACTTTTTAAACCATAAACCCCTAATAAAACCATTCAGGGGTGATAGAAGAAGGGGTAATGGATTATTCTTCCTATAGTGATTGTCTTGCAAAATAGGAGTAGTAGCTACCAAAATAGGAATATTTACCTATAGGATTCCTCTTTTTTGGGGATTATTCTTGTTACAGAAAAGGAACTTAATCCTTAAAAGGAGGAAATAATAATGAACCACAAAAATCTTTTTTTACTGGTGGCCATTATAACTTGTTCTTTGGCTATAATGACTGGTTGTACGGTTTCACCCCAGTTTGGTGCTCCAGAAACAACTGGTGCAACAATAACTGGCCGGGTGGCAACTCCAGAGAGTTGTTTTAGTGATGCCTGTGATAACTCATCCATAACTGATGGCAAACCCCTTCCCGCAGCTACAGCTCTTTTTTATGGAGGAGATAGTGGGCAACTAAAAATCCAGGGTGAAACTGAGTGTGACGGATCTTTCGGAGTAAGTGCAGGCGGCGAAGGAAGTTATGTTCTCTATACAGTGAGGGAATATCCAGAGGGTTCTAGTAAGTATGTAGTGGTTAAAAAAGGCATCAATAGCTCCTCTGGTGATGTCGGTGAAGCTAATGCTTATACCACTTCTCAGGTAATCATCTGGGAACGCGCCAATGTCCTTTATGGAGAAAACTTCACTCCTTTTGATGCTTCTTGGTATGCTCAACATAATTGGGGATGGAGTTTTGACCCCGCTAAATTAGTTCTCCCGGTGAGCGATATTCCTAATCTCGAGCCTACTGCGCAGCTTTATAATGCAGTAGAGAAAGCTCTATCTGAATGTCGCGACCCGCAGGGAGACAATAAGGTAATATTTTTTGCTAACCAAATCGCTGACGCTACATTCGGTGCTCCCGGCGGTGGTGGAGCTGGAGGCGGAGGAGGGGGAACGGTTGTTACTACCTATACTCTCACTACTACAGTTTCTCCAGCTGGTGGAGGAACAGTAACTGGTGGTG
>DAOSVE010000082.1:2371-7698 GCA_035593465.1 Candidatus Atribacteria bacterium
TCAACTACAGTCGAAGCTACAGCAACTGCTGGTTATCGGTTCGTAAACTGGACTGGTGACCTTACTGGAAGCACCAACCCTGCTTCCATTACCATGGATAGCAATAAATCAGTAACGGCTAACTTTGAATTGATTCCTCCTACCCAATATACTCTCACTACTACAGTTTCTCCAGCTGGTGGAGGAACAGTAACTGGTGGTGGAACTTATGATGCAGGTGCATCAACTACAGTCGAAGCTACAGCAACTGCTGGTTATCGGTTCGTAAACTGGACTGAAGGGACAACGGTAGTTAGCACCACTGCTAACTTCACTTACACCATGCCAGATAGAGACGTCACTTTGACTGCCAATTTTGAAGAAATTCCCTGTTGTGTTTTTACTCTTAATGTTGAAAAGGCTGAGTTCAAATGGACTGGTGGACCAGGTGGGAGTTGGAAAGTCGATTTTAAAAGTAAAGTAGACAATGATGATTGTCGTCGACGCCTAAAAGTCACTGTCGAAGTTTTGAAAATTGGAGGATTGTCTCAGGGGCCGAAAGGAACCTATTCTCACGAAGCAGAAGGAAAAAACTTTTCAGTCAACTCATCAATTGATACTGGATGGTCATTGCCTATTGTTGAGGAAAACTGGAAGGTAAAAGTAACAATAAATGATACAAGTGGAGACTGTTCTGATTTGGTGCTGGATAATATTCCGATTTCATAATCACTAAGAACAGAGGTACCTGTCACCTGAATTGTTGGTCAATCTTGCAACTCCTGGTAGCCGGTTTGATCTACCTTACCAGGAGTTGCAATTTTTGAGAAGAAATCCACGCATTGAATACAAGGTGGGAGATATAGCATTGTTTCTCGAGAAAGGCCAAACTGTGGGTCACATAGAACTACGAAAGGACCGAGAGAATCTTGTTCTTTATCCTGATTTTGACACTTTCTCTAGATTTTTTGTCTCATTTCTATTGAAGCGTTACAATTAAGGATATCACAATATACTTTTTTAGCGTTTGGGCAAAGGTCATAATTCGTTCTAATTGACTCTCCATAGCCAGCTTACACCATTCTTCCAAGGTTTTCTGAGCTTGAGCTGGATTCATCTCCTCCAGAGTTTTTTCAACGTACCTTCAAGGATATAGACGAGACAAAGATTCTGATTCAATTCCAACAATCTTTGGAGTCGCTGTACTTCTTTAGGGAGGAGGTGCTCTTTATTCTTTAAAGAAAAGCTTTACTTCCCTTTTCAACTTCTTTTCCTTCCTCAATTGTTTATATTTGTTTTTTAGGCTTTCCTGTCTTTTGGGGGTTATAAGGGGGTCTTTTTCCCCCTATAGTTCTGCTATAATATTGTAAAGATTTTCATTTCTTCTATCGTGGAGGGGAATGGATTTGGTAGAGCATATCTTCAGTGGGAGTGAGATAAAAACCCTGGAGAGCGTTGTTGACAATGCGATAAAGCTATCTGGGGCTCAAACTGGGTCTTTAATATTGCCGGACAGTGACGGAAGTTTATTTGTTGCTGCTGGCCAGGGGCTGCGAGATGAGTATATCGGAGCTCCAATCAAGTCAGATGAGGAAAGTGTATCAGAGCATGTGTTTAAAACCGGAGAACCCTTGATTATCGGTAGCCGCAATTATAGTCAGTTTTCCCGCCGAAAAGAAAGAAAAGATTATTCTATTTCGCTTCCTATTAAAAAATCTGACGGAGTAGTGGTGGGTGTTTTTAACTTGAATCGGACTGGTTGTCCTTTTAGGGAAGAAGATATTTCCCAACTGGAGACGCTCACCATTAATATCGCCATTATCTTAGAAGAAAATAATCTACGCCGAAACCGAGAGCGCGTTATTGTGGCTCTATCTGAAATCGTGGGATTTTTTGCTTCTTTGTTCTGTACTGATACCTCAAGTGATGTTTTTGATAAAATATTTTATTCCGTTAAAACCTTAACCGGTGCGAGAAAGGCAGCAGTATTCAAACTTTCTAAAAAAAGACCTTATTTGGTTTTTGAGAAAGATTGGCCGAAACAGCTCCGGTGGCAAGCATTATCAGAAGTTAATGACCAAATCCAGGAGTGTATAGAGCAAAAGAAGATTATAACTATTGAACATAGTTCTCAGAATCTTTTCCTCTTTATCCCGTTGATATCGAAAAATCACTCTCCCTACCTTTTTGTAGGTGTTTTGATAGAACCTATTACCATTATCGATTATTTGGTGCTTTCCGCTGTGGTAAATATGGGGAATACCACTCTGGAAAACATTACTCTTTACCAGAAAAGTAGAAGATTAGCTCAAGAAAGAGAAAGAAATCGATTAGCTCGTGAGCTGCATGATGGGCTAACGCAGATTATGGTTGCCACTCAAATTTATCTTCATCTTCTGGGAAAAAGTCTGGAAGACACCAGCCCTAATATTCTTGCGATTTTGCAAAAAGTTCAATCTTTGAATAAATTGGGTTTAGAAGAATCGCGCTTTATTCTTTCTGAGCTAAAAGGTAAATCAATCACTTCTTTGCAATTCCGAGAGAGAGTTGATGAGGTTATCAAACTCTTTACCACTCCTGACAAAGAAGTGGAGTTTGACTATAAGGTTAATGTTAAAGAAATTCCTTATCAGGTTTACCAAACGGTGCTGAAGATTTTACAAGAAACTTTATCCAATATTCAAAAATATGCTCAGGCTCAAAAAGTTACTATCCATATAATGAATAGCAAACAACAGATGATGTTCTCTATAGAAGATGATGGAGTAGGTTTTGACCCTCAAATTTTAGAAGAGAAAGAATCTGACCATTTCGGTCTTAAAAATCTTAAAGAAAGGGTTCGGGTTTTGCGGGGAAAATTTGATATTGACAGTCAACCGGGAGGGGGAACAAAAATTATGGTAAAAGTTCCCTTACCGAGAGAAGTAGCGGTTTAAACTTTGGTATAGAGCTATGGGAATGAGAGTTGCTATTGTTGACGACCATCCCATTTTTGCTGCTGGCTTAAAGCAATTGCTGGAAAGCGATGGTCGCTATGAAGTTAGGGCGGTGGCTCAGAGCGGCGAAGAAGCACAAAAAACTATTGATTTTAATGAAATTGATATTGCTTTGGTAGATGTCAATATGCCAGGAGGGGGTGGTATTGAGTTACTGAAAGCCATCAAACGAAGAAGTAAAAATTGCCGAGTGATTATGTTGACGGTTGAGGAAGACGAAGAAACTATTAATCGGGCAATGAAAGAAGGAGCCCAAGGATATATCCTAAAACAAGAATCACCTGAGCACTTGTTGAAAGCTATTCAGGCTTCTATGGACGGGGAAATACTCTTGAGTAGCCACGTCTACGCTCGAATGGTCGATAGAATCAGGAAAACCAGCCCACCCGATAAGGAACAATCAATTATATATAGCAAATTGACTGAACGAGAAATTGAAATCACCCGGTTGATAGTTCAAGGGAAAAACAATAAGCAGATTGCTCAGGAGTTGTATATCAGTGAAAGTACGGTAAAAAATCATATCAGTAATATTATGTATAAGTTATCGTTAAAAAATCGAACAGAGCTCGTTGCCATAGCAGTAAGGGAGGGCATTCAATAATAGATGCAACAAAAATTAAGTCTTTCCCTTTCCTCAGTATTATTTGGGTTTTGTATTTTTTATCTTTTCGGGGGTTGATAAGGGGGTAAACCCCCTTATGGTTGATAGAGGAGTTCAGGAGTGGCAGAGGGCCATTGCGGTGACAAAAAAGAAAGGGGTTTGTAAGGGGAAAAGAATTCCCCCTTGCACCGAGGAAGACGCTTTTCCTTCCTCGGTGTCTTTTCCTTTTTATATTTTTTCGATTCTTTTCTGCTTGCGCCGCAGGCTGTCTGTTTTTTCTTCCTCAGCTATTTTTTGCCTTTAAGGGGTGATAGGGGAACACATTTATCATTTTCCAATATAGTAGTACTTGGGGTGCTTGAAATAGGAATAAATTCCTATAGAAAGTAAATTATTTATTTTTTATAATGATAGCTAATTAAGGTTTAGAACTGCAAGTCCTTTGGGGATGATAAGTTGGCAACAAAGGTTAAAATCAAGCAGAAAAAAGTCTTTGTGGTGGACGACAATCATTTTTTTCTGGAAAGCCTGGTGTTTCTTCTCGGCCGGCAAGGAGATATACAAGTGGTAGGCACGCATCACCGCGCCAGGGGGGCGTTGCAAAAAATTGAAGCTACCCAACCCGATGTTGTTATTCTGGATATGCAGCTTCCCGATGGTGATGGGATTAGTGTCCTTCAAAAAATCAGGTCTTGCATGGATATTCCCGTTATTATGCTCACTGTTTATGAGGAAGGTAGAGAACAGGCTATGAAAAACGGAGCCTATGCTTATTTGATTAAAGGTGGAAGCTTAGATAACCTTTATCAGAAAATTCGCGAGGCTGGAGAGATGAGAGAATCTTAAAAACAAAAGTTCTTTGCTAGAGAGTTGGCTATAGGACCTCATTGTAGTGCTTGCTTTATTTAGCGTTTTTCTTATCTGTACTGGGTTGTGTGAAAATTAATCTCTTTTGTATTTTATTTATTATTCTATTCCCTCTGCCTTATTTACCATTGTTAATTTTTGACATAACCATAAGGAGGTTAAACTCCTTTAGCCCAACTTGCAGCTTTTTCTCATAAAAACTCCTATTTTTAAACATATCTAATTGTAGAACCCTTGATTTATCAACCTCTCTTATCTAAAAACCTCTTGTAGTCCCAGAATTATTATATTATACTTGACTATACCATAGAGATAGTTTATACTATCATTATGTTCATTAAAGCCATAATTAAGACAGATAAGAAAACTAAGAAACGTTACTACTCCTATAGACTATGTGAAAGTTATAGATTAGGTGGTAACCCCCACCATCGCACGATCCTTAACTTACCTGGTTTCCCAAGTATTTTATAACTATGAAAGGAGAGTTTATGCATGACTTACCGTGTTCATCAGGTGAATAAGAAAACTGGTGTTACCTATGTTTATGAAGCCACCTCCACTTGGGATAAAGAGAAGAAGCAACCCCGTAACCAGCAGGTCTGTATAGGCAAGCTGGACCCGGTAACTGGTGAGTTCATCCCCTCTAAGCGACTAAACCCAATACAAGCAGCCATTAGAGATCCGGCAGTCACCGCCACCGCCGTGGTGGTAGGGCCAACTCTGCTACTGGATAAGATTACAATGGAGCTGGAACTGGACAAAATACTCAAAGCCTCTTTCCCCCAGGTATACCGTGAACTCCTGAGTATGGCTTACTATATCACGCGTCAAGTCATCTAAAATGTAACCGAAGAGGTATTGGTTGGGTCATTTAAAAA
>DAOSVE010000083.1:0-7492 GCA_035593465.1 Candidatus Atribacteria bacterium
TCATAAGGGGGAATTCTTTCCCCCTTATACTGAGGAAGACGTTTTTTCTTCCTCACGCTGGAGTGTTTTTCTCCAGCGTAATTGGTTTTAGTTTCTTTCATCTATTTTGCTTTCGTCTTTGGTGCCGCAGGTACTGAGGAAGACGTTTTTTCTTCCTCAGTTGTTTTTGCCTCTTTAAGTCTTTTGTCTTTTTTTTGCTTTTTGGGGGATTATAAAGGGGTTCTCCCCTTTATAGTTCGGGGTTATGAGGGGGCAGCGCCCCCTCATAGTCTTTGCGGTTAACTATAAAATAAAAAGCTCGAAATGATTATGCTGAAGGGAAGAGTGTCTTCAAGTAAGGTAAGGATGATTCTGTTTCCCATTGCTATTGGAAAAATTTTTAAATTATTCTACAATATAACAAGTAGAATTAGAAAGGAGCAAAGAATGAGGGAAATTAGAGTTATAATGCTTATCTCCTTTCTCGTGATTTTATCTCCTCCTCTTTACGCTGATATGGGAGCCATAGTTCCAGCAGGAGAAGTGAAAGTAGAAGAGATGGCTCAAAAAGCTATTATTGCTCATGACGGTTTTGAAGAAATCCTTATTCTTTCTACTGACCTCATTGTCTCTCAGAACACTCCTGTTTTGCGCTTGATTCCCTTTCCTTCTCTTCCAGAAATAATAGAAGTAGATCGTGAGATATGGGAGAGGCTTTCTTATATCTGTAAAAAACATAATTTGCAATATTTAACATTTTATAAGGGGGGAGAAAAAGAGGAAGAAATAAAAGTAGAATATCAGGTTACTCAAGGGGCTCATGAAATTACAGTGGTAAAAGTAAATGATGGTGAAGAATTTTTAGAATGGGTCAGAAACTTTTTGCTCCAGAATAGCCTTCCTTCTCGTTTTCAGGAGGAAAAGCTCCAGAGTGTAGTTGATGATTACTTAAAAAGAGGAATAAATTATTTCGTCTTAGATATTGTGGATTTTCAAGAAAACAGAGAGAGAGTTGAACCTGTAGGTTATGCTTTTCTCTCTCGAAATTTTTATTATCCGGTAAAGATTTCCAGTCTTTTTGAGGGTAGCGGAGAAGTAGAGCTTTTTGTCCTCTCTGACCGGGGAGAGATGTTAGAAAACTTTATTAATTTTTGGCCAGGATGGAGTGGAGGAGGGATGTCCTCTACTGCCGTATTGGAAGAAGAAGATTTAGAATTCTTACATCCTGAAATACATCATCTCTTAGGTAAAAGAGGGGTATTATGTGCTTTTCGTCACCCCCGTTTTCAGGAATTACAAGAGGACATAATCTTTGAAATACCTGTTGAAGAAATAAAACCACAGGGATTTTCTAACTTTATTAAAAAGAATTGAGGGAAAAGAGATGCTTTTACAAACTTTTTGCCACGTCCCCGGTATCGGGGAAAAAATAGAAAGGAGAATCTGGAAAGAGGGTGTCATTACCTGGGAAGAAGCTCTGGACTATCCTGCCCTGGAAAAGATTATCCCTTCTCCGTTTTCTCGCTCGGCGCGTTCTTTCCTTTATCGTTCTCTTCAGAAATTGGAAAGAGGAGAGGCTCACTTTTTTAAGGAGCACTTAGATAGTCGTGACCACTGGAGGTTGTTCCCTCATTTTCCAAATGATACTGTATTTTTAGATATTGAAACAACCGGTTTAAATCCCCCTCAAGACTATGTTACTGCCATAACTATTTTTGATGGGAAAAGAATAAAAACTTTTATTCAGGGGATCAATCTACCGGAGTTCAAGGAAGAGATTATGAGATATAAAGTGATTGTAACTTTCAATGGTAAATGTTTTGATATCCCCTTTTTAGAGCAGCATTTAGGAATAAAATTTCCGCAGATACATTTAGATCTCCGCTTTATTTTACGAAGTTTAGGTTTTCGGGGAGGGCTGAAAGCTTGTGAAAGAGCTCTGGGTATTGACCGAGGGGAGCTGCGGGGAGTGAATGGCTATACTGCAGTTCTACTGTGGCAAAAATACCGGGAGGGGTGTCTGGAGGCATTAGAAACACTTTTGGCTTACAATGTGGCAGATGCGGTTAATTTAGAAAAATTGATGGTTTTTGCCTACAATGAAAAATTACGAAATTACCCTTTTCCTCAGCTTGCTCTTTCTCTCCCTCCTAAAAAAATAATTACTCCCTATCAGGTTCACCCAGAAATATTGAGGGAAATAAATCATGAATACTGGCGTGCCATTGCCCAAAAGGAGGTGGAAGTGTGAGTAATTCACCAGTTACTATCAGCAAAGAAAAAATGGAGTCCATAATCAATGCTGATTGCCACGACCCTTTTTCCATACTGGGAATGCATCCTTTAGAAAAGGAAAAAGGAGTTTGCGTAAGGGTTTTTATTCCTGCGGCTAAAAAAATAAAAGTGATAGACCGGTATGATAGCCAGAATAGCTGGCTTATGGATAAAGTAGAAGAACGAGGTTTTTTCGAGCTGACCCTACCCGGGAAAGATTTCTTTGCCTACTTTTTAGAAATAGAAGAGGAAGAAGGAGTAAGAGTTACTGCTGACCCTTACTCTTTTCTTCCTTTTTTTTCTGAGTTCGATCTCCACCTTTTCAATGAAGGCACTTATCACTTTGCCTATGAGCGATTGGGTGCTCATGTACTTGAAGTAGGAGGGATAAAGGGAGTCTATTTTAGTGTTTGGGCTCCTAATGCTCGCCGGGTAAGCGTAGTAGGAGATTTCAACAAGTGGGATGGACGTATTCATCAGATGAGAGTTCTGGGAAACTCAGGGGTGTGGGAGATATTCGTCCCTCAAGCAGGGGAAGGGGCAAAATATAAGTTTGAAATCAAAACTCGAGAGGGGAATCTTCTTCTTAAAGCTGACCCTTATGCTTTTTTCTCTGAAATGCGTCCCGCTACTGCTTCTATAGTGTACAATCTTTCACCTTTTTCCTGGAAAGACGAAGAATGGATGGAAAGAAGAAAATCTCACAATCTACTTTCTTCTCCCTGGAGTATTTATGAAGTTCACTTAGGCTCCTGGAGAAGAGGGGAAGATAATTCTTTTTTAAATTATAGAGATCTGGCTCATCAACTGGTGGCCTATGCCAAAGAGATGGGATTCACTCATATCCAACTTCTTCCCATTGCTGAACACCCTTTTGATGCCTCCTGGGGTTATCAGGTAACTGGATATTTTGCTCCCACCAGTCGCTTTGGCACTCCAGAAGATTTTCGATATTTTGTAGATTACTGCCATCGGGAAGGGATAGGGGTAATTTTAGACTGGGTAATTGCCCATTTTCCCAAAGATGCCCATGGGTTAGGAAGATTTGATGGTACTGCACTGTACGAACACTTAGACCCCCGGCGGGGAGAGCACCCTCATTGGGGGAGTTATATTTTTAACTATGGAAGGAATGAAGTAAGAACTTTTTTAATCTCTAACGCTTTTTACTGGTTTAAGGAATATCATATTGATGCCTTACGGGTTGATGCAGTGGCCTCTATACTTTATCTCGATTATGGTAGAAATGAAGGAGAATGGATACCCAATCCTTATGGGGGGAAGGAAAATTTAGATGCTATTGGTTTTCTTCGCTATTTACATGAAAATGTTTACCGCAGTTTTCCTGGAATTGCTACCATTGCTGAGGAATCCACTGCCTGGCCGGGGGTAACACTGCCCCCGTATCTGGGGGGATTAGGTTTTCTTTTCAAGTGGAATATGGGATGGATGAACGATTTTCTCACTTATATCAGTAAAGACCCCATTTATCGAAAGCACCATCACCAAAATCTTACCTTTCCTTTGCTGTATGCTTTTTCTGAGAATTTTATCTTACCCATTTCTCATGATGAAGTGGTGCATGGGAAGAAAAATCTCATCGATAAAATGCCAGGAGACTGGTGGCAGAAATTTGCCAATGTGCGTCTGAGCTTTGCCACTATGCTTGGTTATCCGGGGAAGAAGCTCATGTTCATGGGTGTAGAGTTTGGACAGTGGCGAGAATGGAACCATGATCGGGAATTGGATTGGTTTTTGCTAGGCTATGAAACTCATCGCCAGCTTCAAAGATTAGTGAAAGACTTGAATCATCTCTACATTACTGAAAGGTCTCTCTTTGAATTGGACTATTCCTGGCAAGGTTTTGAATGGATTGACTGTAACGATGCTGATAATTCAGTAATCTCTTTTGTGCGCAAAAGTAAGGATTCGGGAGATTTTTTAGTTTTTGTTTCCAATTTTACTCCTGTTCCTCGTTTCAATTATCGTATAGGAGTGGCCAGGGAAGGATTCTATCAAGAAATCTTGAATACCGACTCGGAAGTTTATGGAGGTAGTAATCTGGGAAACTGGGGAGGAGTGTGGACAGAGGATATCCCTGCGCACGGGCGACCTTTTTCTTTAAACCTTACTCTTCCACCTCTCGGCTCTCTTATTTTCAAGTGGAGAGAACACCCGGTCCTGAATAGATAGGAAGCTATAATGCGTTTTTCTCGGTGGAACTGATGAAAATTTTAGAAGGTTTAGCACTCCGTTTCTTGATAGAAGAAATAGAAAAGGAAATTAAAGGAGCACGAATCCAGAGAGTTTTTACTACTACCCGGAAAGAGACCTGGCTGGAGGTTTATTCTTTTCAAGAAGAGAAGTCTCTGGTCATTTCTCTCCACCCTCAGGTCAGCTTTATTTTTACTACTTCTTGTCGAGAAGCACAGAAAGAAAAACCTGATAACTGGCAACAACTTTTGAATAAATATTTGGTAGGAGGAAAAATCATTTCTCTCGCCCAGGTAGGCTGGGATAGAGTGGTGAGGATAGAAATTAAAAACCCTCATCTCTTTGAAGAAGGGAATCTTTATTTGTTTGTAGAATTAACAGGGAGAAATACCAATGCTATTTTGACTGACCAGAGTGAACCTCCTCATATTTTAGGGGTTTACCGTCGGGTTGATGAAGAGCAGAATCGATTCAGAGTTTTATTACCAGGAGAAAAATATTCTCTACCTCCTCAGAAAGATAAAATTAGCCCTCTCTTTTTCCTTGAAGAAAAAGATTTATCTCTTTCCTACTCTCCTGAAGAGTTGCAATATAAACTCATTCAACAAATAGACGGTATTGGTCCTTTTTTAAGTCAGGTAATAGTGGAAAAAGTAGAAGAAGGCGAAAATATTCAGGGAGCTATAAAAGAAATAATTTCTCCTCTCCTTCAGAATGGCTATAAAATAAAAGTATTTTTCTCTTCTTCTGGAGAACCACAAGGAATATTCTGGGGGTCAGCCACTTCTTATTCTTCTCTTTCTTATAAAGAGTTTCCTTCCTTTAACCAGGCGGTGGAATGTTTTCACTTTGAGTGGTGGAAAAGGCAAGAGGAGTTCATTCGACAAAAAATAAAAGAGAGAAGGCTTAAAGAAGAGCTTGATTTTCTGAAAAGGGAGAGAGAAAAGATTGAGAGCCTGATGAAAGACGAAGAGGAGTTAGAAGACCTAAAGATAAAAGGAGAGCTTCTGAAAGTTCTTCCTGGTTTAGAAGTAATAAGTAGGACCGAAGAAGGGATAATGGTAAGGAACATCTTTTCTTCTCCTCCTCAAAATATTTTTATTTCTCTTAACCCTCGTCTTTCTTTAAATCAGAATATGCAAAATTATTTTCGACTTTATCGTAAAGGCCGAGAAAGAAACCTTAAATTGAGAGAAAGGTTAAAGGGATTAGAGGAAAAAGAAAGAAGAGTAGAAAAAATTTTTGAAGAAGAGCCTTCGTTTGAGAAAGAAGAAGACAAGACCTCTGTTTCAGAAAGAGCTTTAAGATTTAAAACCTCCTGGGGTAGTGAAATATGGGTGGGGAAAAATGCAAAAAGCAACCATTTTTTAGTCACCAGAATTGCCTCTCCTCAGGACTACTGGCTTCATGTAAGAGACTTACCCGGCTCTCACGTAATTTTGAAAACAAAAAGCAGGGAAAATGAAGAGGAAGAGATACAAAAAGCAGCTCAAGTAGCTGCTTATTTTTCTTCCGTTCGAGGAGAATCCAGAGTAGAGGTCATTTTAACTCAGGTAAAATATGTTCGACCTCTTCCTTCTCAGATAGGAAAAGTAACTTACCGGAAAGAAAAAACTCTTCTCGTTAAACCTCAGCTACCTGGAGATGTTAGCCCCTGGTAAAAACTGTCTTCTGATAATACTAACTATATACACTTCTTTGTTAAGAACCAAAAGGTGAGAATAAGAGGTACAATAAAATGAGTCAGCCTCGCCTACCTTTTTATTCTCCCTGAGGTTAACTATAAAATGGCAAAGACCAGATCCAGAAGTTAGAAAAGAAGCCTTACCACCAAGGATAGAAGGAGAATTGGTATTACAATTTTGCCAGGAGTTAAAGATTTAAAAATAAAAGAGCCGACCGAATATGAGGATAGCTATTTTTCCTGATTGGTCTTTTTTCTTTGGTAATCAATGGAGAATTTATCAGGGTTTTCCTGGTATTCTCGAACAAGTCGGGAAAAATCTTCTTTTCTCAATCCGCAAAAGGTAAGGAAGCTTCTTCTTATCCTTCAGACACTCTCACAGAAACATCTTTACCTCTTCAGTTGAGAATCTCTTATGTAGTTGTTCAGTCATACTATCCTCCTCTTTGGGGTAAATTTCTAAGAGGATAATATGCAATATTATATTCTCCAGGCAAATTAGAGAGATGAAATTTTAAACTTTAAATGACAACAGCCTCCTCAAGAGTTGACAAATTTTGGTTGCTAATCTATAATGTTAATGAAAACCATTTTCAATAATGAGAGGTTTTAAGTATGCCGAGATGTAGAAGAATGGGGCCACCCTGGTGGGAGCCCAGGTTTCAAGAAGCTGGGTTTCGGCTAACTATGCCCAGACAAGCAATATTAGAAGTGCTCAGCAATACTGAAGAGCATTTAAGTGCAGAAGAGATATATTTAGCAGTTCATAAAATTTATCCTAACGTTGGGCTTACTACGGTTTACCGGACTTTAGAGTTATTGGTGGATATGGGATTGGTGTTTAAATTTGATTTTGGAGACAAAAGAGCGAGATATGAGCTATCTCAAGGGCCGATGAGCAAGAAACATCACCATCATCTGGTATGTACCAATTGTGGCCGAATAATAGATTATACTGACTTTATTGATGAAGAGAAGGAGCTACTCCGGCGAACAGAAGCGGGACTTTCCGAAAAATACAACTTCAAAATCACTAATCATCTTATTCAGTTTTATGGCTTGTGCGAGGAGTGCCAGGGATAGCTTAAAAAATTTTTAGTAATAAATGAAAATGGTTTTCAATATTAAAAAGGGAGGTGTTTCGAATGCCAGGTGGCGATAGAACTGGTCCTTGGGGATTAGGTCCAATGACTGGAAGGGCTGCTGGTTATTGTGCAGGTTATTCGGTTCCCGGCTATATGAACCCCATTCCTGGTCGAGGATGGGGAGCAGGCTTTGGCCGAGGTTGGGGTCGGGGTTACTTTGGTCGAGGTCGGGGTTGGAGAAACTGGTACCGGGCCA
>DAOSVE010000002.1:0-49091 GCA_035593465.1 Candidatus Atribacteria bacterium
AGCGTAGTCTTCTCAGAGAGAAAAGCCAGCGTTTCCCATTGTGGTCTAAGAGAGCCCTCTTTCTTCGGTCATAAGGTTTTAGTTCTCCCTGGCAGTAAGGACAGTGAAGGGTTTACATTATATCTGGCAATTTAGAGACAGACAATCTCGGTAGCTTTTGGACGTTCTGGGTTGGTAGAAATAGGAGAAGGAAAGAACATGTATGACTCTCCCCTCAAGTAAAAGAGAAATGAGAAGGAGGTGAATATGGTTGTTGACATTTTATAGGGTAGGGTGGTATACTATATTAAAACAAAAAATTAGTGAGGTTAAAAAAATGGAAGAAATAAACAACCATGAAGGCAATAGTTTAGAGGATAGCAGACATAGACTCTGGGATGATGAAAAGGTAGTGAAAGAAATTCTGGTGAGACTCAACCGGATTGAGGGTCAGGTGCGAGGAATTAAACGCATGGTTGAAGAAGAAGCGTATTGTGATGACATTTTAAACCAGATTGCTTCCATTCAGTCTGCCCTTTATGGTGTAGCTCGCCTGCTTTTAGAGAAACATATGAAATCTTGCGTAAAGGAACAAATTTTATCTGGGGATGAGAGAGTTATTGATGAAGTTTTAGCTACTATTTTTCGGATGATGAAATAAGAAATGTGGAGGTCTTAAACATGGAAGAGGAAAAGGAGAAAAATAATCAGATTCTTACTATTCCCATATCGGGGATGAAATGTGCAGCCTGTGCATCTCGAGTAGAAAAAGGACTAGCAGAGATTCCCGGGATTCATTCAGTAAATGTTAACTTAGCTTCAGGTAAAGCGACGGTAGGCTACGACGTGGGGAAAGTTGATTTTCAGGATATAGTGGATAAAGTGTCCCAAATTGGTTATGAGGTTCCAGAAGAAGAAATAGAACTCTTGATTGAAGGGATGTCTTGTTCTTCTTGTGCAGCAAGGATTGAGAAAAAACTTAACACCCTTCCGGGAGTTAAAAGGGCGGCGGTAAACTTAGCTTCTAATAAAGCCTATATTCAGTTTGTGCCCGGAATAATTAATCAGGCTGAGATAGAAGAATCTATAGAATCTCTGGGATATGGTGTTCAAACTCCTTCTCGTGCCCTTTCAGAAAGAGGAAAAGGACGAAAACGAAACAGAGAAAACTGGCAGAAAATTAGATTTTTAGCGGCTCTTTTTTTATCGTTTCCTCTTTTTTATATGATGGTAGCCAATTGGGTGGGGAAAGGTCAGTTTATGATTGACCCCTGGATTCAGCTCCTTCTTGCTACCCCGGTGCAATTTTTCTCCGGTTGGCCTTTTTACCGGGGAGCTTATCATTCTTTGAAGTCAGGTAGCGCCAGTATGGATGTCCTTGTAGCTTTAGGAACTTCGGTAGCTTATTTTTATAGTTTAATTTCTTTAGTAGCTGGTTGGGGAGTATTTTACTTTGAATCCTCTGCTATGTTGATTACCATAATTTTATTGGGAAAACTGCTGGAAGAGAGAGCTAAAGGGAAAGCCTCTGAAGCTATAGAAAAACTGGTAAAGTTGCAACCTGAGGTTGCTCATGTTCTTCAAAATGAAATGGAAAAAGATATTCCGGCAGAAAGAGTAAAAGTGGGAGATATGGTGATAGTAAGACCTGGTGAGCGCATCCCCGTAGATGGCGTAATTGTAGAGGGGAACTCTGCCGTAGACGAATCTTTGCTTACCGGCGAGAGTATGCCAGTAGAAAAACATCCTGGTTGCGAAGTTATAGGAGGCTCCATAAACCGGGAAGGCAGCTTTATTTTCCGGGCTACTAAAGTAGGGTCTCGTATGGTGTTAGCTCGCATTGTTAAAATGGTAGAAGAAGCACAAGGCTCCAAAGCACCCCTTGAGCGTTTAGCTGACCGAGTTTCTGCTGTATTTGTTCCCGTAATTATCGCTCTTTCAGTCATTACTTTTTTGGGCTGGTATATAGAAGGGGCCGGTTTTGCTAATGCTCTTATGCATATGGTCACTGTTTTAGTGGTAGCTTGTCCTTGTGCTTTAGGTTTAGCTACTCCTACTGCAGTTATGGTGGGAATTGGTCTGGGAGCAGAAAAGGGGATTTTCTTCCGGGGAGGAGAATACTTAGAAGGAATAGAAAAAGTAAATACCTTTCTTTTAGATAAGACTGGTACCGTCACCTGGGGAACTCCCTCAGTTGATGATTTTTTTATCCCTTCTCTTTTTGATGTAAATGAAACCTGGGCAATAATTGCTTCAGGAGAAAAACGGTCTGAGCACCCTTTAGGTCAAGCTCTGAATAAGTATGGAGAAAAACTTGGGGTGCCTAACAGGGAAATAAAGAATTTTGAGGCTTTACCGGGGAAAGGAATTCGTTTTCAATACCAGGATGAGGTCTGGTATATAGGAACAGAGGAACTTTTGAAATCTCAAGGAGTAGATTTAACGGAGGTAGCAGAGTATAAAAAGCGATGGGAGAGAGAAGGTAAAACTGTAGTTTTAGCTGCAACCCGGGGGAAGGTAAGAGCGGTTATTGCTGTCGTTGATACTATAAGAGATGAAGCTCGAGAGGTTGTGTCCGAGCTAAAACGAATGAGGTTAGAGGTAGCGATGGTAACCGGTGACCACGAAATAGTAGCTCAAGCTATAGCCCAGAAAGCTGGTATTGATAAAGTTTTTTCTGAAATTATGCCTGATGAAAAAGTGGAGATAGTCAGAAAATTAAAAGAAGAAGGAAAAGTAGTGGCTATGGTGGGAGATGGCATAAATGATGCTCCAGCTCTTGCCCAGGCTGATGTAGGAATAGCTATAGGTACGGGAACTGACATCGCTATAGAGAGTGCGGATGTAATTTTGATGAATGGGGAACTGAAGAGTCTGATTTCTGCTTTACGTCTTTCTCAGTTTACCCGAAGGAAAATAAAACAAAATTTAGTCTGGGCGTTTGTCTACAATCTGATTACCGTACCTTTAGCTATGTTTGGTGTTTTTACCCCAGTTATGGGAGGAACGGCTATGGCTCTTAGCTCCGTTTCTGTGGTTACTAATTCTCTTTTGCTTAAGCGATATAGAAACAAGATTTAAGCGAGTTTTTAGACATTCCCGTTGGGGCTGGATATCTGAAATAGGTAATAGCCATCTTGAAATGATGTTTTTACAAAAACATCATTTCTTTATCCTGTAAAATATGTAAGATGAATTATCTCTATGTTAAAATGAAAAATAAATTTAGGAGGACTAATTTATAAATGAATAAAAATAGAGGAGTAACATTCAATTTCTTTCGTTCCTGGCGTTTACGCTGGCAGATCGCTTCCCTAGAGAAGGAAAGAGAAGAATCTCTTCTCCGGTTAGGAAAGAAAGTTTATGAGCTTTTTGTAGAACGGAAAAACTGGGGAAAAGAAGAAGTAAGAGAAAATTGCCAGGAAGTGCTCTCTATTGAGGAAGAAATCGAAGATTTAGAAGAAAATATACGTCGTTTGGGAGGCAATAAACCCCGGCGAGTTTGCCCTTCTTGTGGAGAATACATAGAAGAGAGTTCTCTTTATTGCCCTCGCTGTGGTTTTTATCAGAAGCAAGAATTAACTTGTTCTCAATGCGGGGAGAAAATAAACCCTCAAGACAGTTTTTGCCCTCACTGTGGCCAGGAAATTAAAAAATCTTCCCCCGATAAAACAAAGGAGAAAGAAGAAAATGATTGAAAGATACACTCTTCCAGAAATGAAAAAAATCTGGGATGATGCTCATCGATTCGAAATCTGGCTGAAAATCGAGCTTTTAGCTTTAGAAGCTCAACAAAAATTAGGTCTTCTATCTCCAGGAGATTTAGAGAAAATCAAAAAGGGGGTTTCTTTTTCCCCCGATAGAATGCAAGAAATAGAAAAAATAACCCATCATGATGTCATTGCTTTTCTAAGTACTCTGTCGGAAAACTTAGGACCTGAATCTCGATTTATTCATTTTGGCATGACTTCTTCCGATGTTTTAGATACCGCTAATGCTTTTTTGATGAAGGAAGCTTTGGACTTAGTGTTAAAAGATATAGATGGAGTGCTGAATTCCATTAAGAACAAAGCTTTACAATACCGCTATACCTTAATAGTGGGAAGAACTCACGGCGTTCATGCTGAGCCTACTACTTTTGGACTGAAGATGGCAGTATGGTATGCAGAGATGCTTCGTAATAAAGAAAGGTTAGAAAAAGCCAGGGAAAATATCAGGGTGGGGAAAATTTCCGGAGCAGTGGGAAATTTTGCCCATCTTGACCCTGGAGTGGAAGAATACGTATGTAAGGAATTAGGTTTAGAACCCGACCCTGTTTCTACTCAGATTGTTCAAAGAGACCGCTATGCCGAGGTAATCTGGGCTTTAGCTATGGTAGGGGGAAGTTTAGAGAAATTTGCTGTAGAGCTGCGTAGTCTTCAGAGAACAGAAATTAGAGAAGTAGAAGAAGGATTCAGTAAAGGGCAAAAAGGTTCATCTGCTATGCCTCACAAGAAAAATCCCATTACTGGAGAGCAAATTTGTGGATTGAGCCGGGTTTTACGGGGTAATCTGATGGCAGCACTGGAAAATATCCCCCTCTGGCATGAACGAGATATCTCTCATTCTTCAGTAGAAAGAATAATTCTTCCCGATTGCTTCATTTTAACTGATTATTTGCTTCATACTTTCCAGCGCTTATTGGATAATTTGGTGGTTTACCCGGAAAATATGAAGAAAAATCTGGAGAAAAGTCGAGGGTTAGTTTTTTCAGAGAGAATACTTTTAGAATTGATAAAAAAGGGGTTAACTCGGGAAGAAGCTTATGCTTTAGTGCAACGCTGTGCTATGAGAACCTGGGAAGATGAAAGCTTATCTTTTCTCGAGGTTCTTAAAAATGACTCCTCCATTCGGGAATACTTTTCTCCCGAGGAGCTGGAATCCTTTTTCGATTATAATTATTTCCTTCGCCAGGTGGATTTTATTTTGAAAAAGGTAGGTATAGAGGGATGAATATAGAGGAGAGATGGAGTTATAAAAAAGCAGGGGTGGATATAGACTTAGGAGATAAGCTAATCCAGGATATAAAAGGTTTAGTCTCTCGCACCTACCGGCCTGAGGTTATCTCTGGGGTAGGAGGTTTCTCGGGGGTTTTTCAGTTAGGAGAAAAATGGAATGAGCCCTGTTTAGTGGCGGGAAGCGACGGAGTAGGCACTAAATTAAAAATAGCCATCGATTTGGATAAACACGATACTGTGGGTATTGACCTCGTAGCTATGTGCGTTAATGATGTCTTATGTGTGGGGGCTGAACCGATATTTTTCCTCGATTATTTAGCTTGCGGAAGATTAGAAGAGGGAAAGTTCAAAAGCATACTATCGGGAATCGTCCGGGGATGCGAGGAGGCAGGTTGTACTCTTTTGGGAGGAGAAACGGCAGAGATGCCTGATTTTTATAAAGAAGGCGACTATGACTTAGCTGGCTTTGCCGTGGGGGTAGCAGAAAAAAAGGCTTTAATCGATGGAGGAAAAATTCAAAAAGGAGATATCCTTTTGGGATTGGCTTCTTCAGGCCTGCACAGTAATGGTTACTCTCTGGTGAGGAAGGTTTTACAATCTCAAGGAATGAGCCTTTCCAGTCAGATTGAGGGAAAAATACTGGGAGAAGAATTACTGCGTCCCACTAGAATTTATGTAAAATCGGTTCTTCCTCTTTTTCGGGAAGTAGAGGTAAAAGGAGTGTCTCACATAACCGGAGGAGGGATGGTGGGAAATATTCCCCGGGTTCTTCCTCCTCATTTGGGAGTTAAAATTTATAAATCTAAAATTGAAATTCCTGGGATTTTTTCTTATATTCAAAAACTGGGTAACATTGAAGAAGAAGAGATGTGGAGAGTATTTAATTTAGGCATAGGTTTAGTGCTTATTGTCTCTCGAGAGGAGGCAGATAAAGCTTCCCGTATATTAGAAAAAGAAGGAGAAAAAGTTACCGTGATTGGTGAAGTAATAGAAAGCGATAGGAAGGTGCTGGTAGTTGAGTGATAAAAAAATAGTGGTATTGGTCTCTGGTAGAGGAACCAATCTTCAAGCCTTGATAGAAGCTACTCAAAGTGGCTACATACCGGGAAAGATTAGTCTGGTGATTAGTGATAACCCTCAAGCGCTTGCCCTCCAGCGAGCTCGTAAAGCTTCTATCCCTACTTTAATTTTAGATTATAACACTTTTCCTCATAAGAGAGCTTATGAAGATGCCCTTCTTCAAGTGTTGGAAAAAGAGAGTCCTTATCTTATTTGTTTAGCTGGTTATATGCGGATAGTGGGAAAGAAAATAATTGCTCAGTTCCAGCAGCGGATTATGAATATTCATCCTTCTCTTCTTCCTGCTTTTCCTGGGTTAGAAGCTCAAAAGCAAGCCTTAGAATATGGAGTTAAGGTGAGTGGATGCACTGTTCATTTGGTCGATGAAGGGATGGATACCGGGCCAATAATTTTACAGGCTTCTTGTCCAGTTGAAGATGAAGATACGGTAGAATCTTTATCGGAACGGATTTTGCAGTATGAACACCAAATTTATCCTCAAGCAGTCAAACTATTTCTGGAAGATAAATTGAACGTGGTGGGACGGAGGGTATTCGTTAGAAAGGGGTGAAAAAATTGAAAGTTATGGTAGTAGGAAGCGGAGGAAGAGAACATTGTTTAGCTTGGAAAATATCTCATAGTAAACTGGTAGATAAGATTTATTGCGCGCCAGGAAATGGAGGAATGAGTGAAATTGGAGAATGTGTTCCCTGGAAATCTCTCTCCGACCTGGTTTCTTTTGCTCAAGAAGAAAAAATTAACCTCACTCTTGTGGGTCCAGAAGCTCCTCTATCTCAGGGCATTGTAGATCTCTTTGAAGCTCATTCTCTTCCCATTATTGGCCCAGACCAGAGAGGGGCGCTTTTAGAGTCCAGCAAAATTTTTGCTAAAAATTTTATGAAAAAATACCAAATTCCTACTTCTTCTTTTGAGACTTTTGATGATTATGAGGAAGCAGTAGATTATCTTAAAAAAAGAGACGCATATCCTTTAGTGATTAAAGCTGACGGTTTAGCGGGGGGTAAAGGAGTTTATGTCGCCTATGATGTAGATGAGGCGTTAGATGCTTTAACGGAACTTATGGTGGACCTAAAATTCGGTGGTGCTGGAGAGCGGATAGTAATAGAAGATTTTTTAGAAGGAGAAGAAGCTACGCTAATGGTGCTCTGGGATGGTAAATCTTATTTTCTTCTTCCTTCTTCTCAAGACCACAAAAGAGTGGGAGAGGGAGATATTGGTCCTAATACTGGGGGGATGGGCGCTTATTCTCCTGCCCCGGTAGTAGATGAAATAGTACGGGAAAAAATAGAAAAAGAGATTGTTCATCCCCTTTTAGAAGGTATTGAAAAAGAGAAATTAAGATATCGGGGAGTTATTTATCTGGGTGTTATGGTAGATAAAGAAAAAGAACCCCGGGTTTTAGAATTTAATGTGCGTTTAGGTGACCCTGAAGCTCAGGTAGTGCTTCCCCGAGTGAACAATGACTGGTTAGAAGTGAATCTGGCCATCTGGGAAGGAAAGCTGGATAAAATCAAATTCTCGGTAAATGATTCTCCTATGTTAGGAGTAGTTTTAGCCAGTAAAGGTTATCCCGGTAATTATGAAGTGGGTAAAAAGATTTCTGGTCTAGAAAAATTCCCCAACCGGGTAGATGATGAGGTCTTAGTTTTTCATGCTGGAACAGAAAAAAGGGCCGATGGTTTTTATACTGCAGGGGGAAGAGTTTTAAATGTTTGCGCTCGAGGCAAAACTTTGCAAGAAGCCAAAGACAAAGCCTACCGAGCAATAACAGAAATTCACTTTGAGAATATTTATTATCGTCGAGATATTGGCTTTCGAGCCATAGGAGAGAAGTAAAATGGCTTTAGTATATGTGATATGCGGAAGCAAAAGTGATTTAGAATACGGAAAAGAGTGTACCAGGATACTTGATAAGTTGGGTATTGAGAGCCAAATTTTTATTGCTTCTGCTCACCGTTCACCAGAAAGAGTGGATGAAATTGTAGAAAAAGGGGAAAGAGAAGGAGTAGGGGTAATTATTGCTCTTGCTGGTTTTGCCGCTCATCTTCCCGGGGTGATAGCTTCGAAAACTATAATTCCTGTGATTGGAGTTCCTATTAATTCTTCTCCTCTTTTGGGGATCGATGCTCTCTTATCCATTGTTCAGATGCCAGGTGGAGTTCCATGTGCTGGTGTGGGGATTGGGAAATCAGGGGCTCAGAATGGGGCGATTTTAGCTGGGGAGATTTTAGCTTTACAGGATAGTAAAATAAAACAAAAGCTACAAGAATTAAGGCTGGAGCAGAAAAAAGCTGTTGAAAAAGCTAATGAAGAATTGTTAAAATAATAGCTCTGTTTTAGAGGGTTTTTTATCTAAGTTTCACAGCTATTTTCATCCTGGAAACTAAAGTTTCCAGGATGAAAATAGAATTCGAAGTAGCTACTTCAAAGATTGTGTAGGTGTATAAATATACCTGGAGTGGCTTTGGCATTAAAGAAGTTCATACCACTTCAGCACTCACAGGCGAGAGGAATTGACTCATATAGAGGTCATAATAAAAACCACGCGCTGCTATGAGCTCCTCATGATTGCCTTGTTCCACAATTCGGCCCTGGTTCATAACCAGTATAGTGTCAGCATCACGTATGGTGGACAATCTATGGGCTATGACAAAACTGGTGCGGCCTTTCCTCAATTTGGCCATAGCCTTTTGAATAAGCATTTCAGTGCGGGTATCCACTGAACTGGTGGCTTCATCCAGTATTAGTATCTTGGGGTCGGCTAAAAAGGCACGGGCTATGGTCAGAAGTTGTTTTTGCCCCTGAGATATGTTAGAAGCATCTTCAGTGAGCACAGTGTCGTATCCCTGAGGCAAGGTTCTTACAAAATGGTCTACGTATGCCGCCTGAGCAGCTGCTATTATCTCTTCCTCAGCAGCTCCTTCCTTGCCGTAGGCAATGTTATTTCTTATAGTGCCGTTGAATAGCCAGGTATCCTGTAACACCATACCAAAGATTTTACGCAGGTCATCTCTCCTCATATCCCGGATATCTACACCATCTATGGTGATGCGTCCGCTGTCTATCTCATAAAAACGCATGAGTAGATTAACCAGAGTTGTTTTCCCCGCACCGGTAGGACCCACTATAGCCACAGTTTGTCCGGGATGGGCGTCCAGATTCATATCCTCTATTAAAGGAGTATCGGGACTGTAGCTGAAATACACGTGCTCAAACTTCACATGTCCCTTTACCTCTTCCAGCACCACTGGATTATCAGTATCCGGTATTTCTTCTTCCTCATCCAGCAATTCAAACACCCGCTCTGCAGAAGCTACAGTAGATTGCAGGATATTTATGATGCTGGCAACCTGAACTACAGGTTGAGTGAATTGCCTGGAATACTGGATGAAAGCCTGCACACCACCTAAAGTGATGAGACCGGTAGCGACGCGTATTCCACCTACAATGCATATTACCACATAATTTACGTTATTTAGGAAATTTACAGCCGGACGTATTATGCTGGATATAAATTGAGCTTTGAAGCTGGCTTCATAAACCCTTTCATTTTCTCTATCAAAACGCTCTTTGACTTTATCTTGCTGGTTAAATACTTCAATTACATTATGACCAGTGAATGACTCTTCTATATGACCGTTTAAAGTACCGGTACTATCCCACTGAGCTATAAAGTATTTTTGAGACCGTCTGATAACAAACATGGTGATCAGAAGAGATAGCGGTATGATAATAAGTGATATCCATGATAGAAGCGGACTTATGGAAAACATCATAATTAACACACCTACGACTACTGCTATCGCATGTACCACCTGGGTTATACTCTGCTGGAGGGTGTGAGCTATATTATCTACATCGTTGGTTACCCGGCTTAAGATATCGCCGTGAGAATGGTTGTCATAATATTTTAAAGGCAACCGAGCAAGTTTGCCATCTACATCCCGCCGCAGCCGGTATACAGTGTTCTGGGCTACACCAGCCATGGTATATTGCTGCAACCACTGAAAGAAGGCAGCCAGAAGATACACGACCAAAAGAATAATTAGTATATGCAGCAAGGCATTAAAGTCTACACCCTTTCCTGGTGTCACATCCATTCCCGATATCATTTCTGCCAGCTGATCCTGTCCTTGGGCTTTTAACTCAGTTATAGCCTGGTCTTTAGTCGTGCCAGCCGGTAGTTGCTTGCTTATTATCCCTTCAAATAGTTCATTGGTAGCTTCACCTATTATTTTTGGTGCTGAGATAGTGAATGTCACACTAAGAGCAGTAAATATTATCACCAGTAGTAGCGGCATAGCTTGAGGTTTGAGATAAGCTATAAGACGCTTAAGTGTTCCCTTGAAGTCTTTGGCTTTTTCTGCTGGCATCGCAGCAGCTCGCCCACCACCAAATCCACCAAGCCGTCTTGGGGGCTGAGCTTTCAAATTGTTATTTTCGTTATTATTTACACTCATGCTACTTCCTCCTCAGAAAGCTGGGAATATACTATGTCACGATATACTTCACAGGTTTCCATGAGCTGGGCGTGAGTACCGATTCCAGCTATAGTACCATCGTCATTCAAAGTAATAATTTGGTCAGCATCCATAATGGTACTTACCCGCTGAGCAACAATAATCACTGTAGAATGGACAGTCTCTTTTTTGAGTGCTAACCGCAACTGAGCATCGGTTTTAAAGTCTAAAGCAGAAAAACTATCATCAAACACGTATATCTCTGGTTTTTTAACCAGCGCTCGAGCAATAGCCAACCTCTGGCGTTGTCCTCCGGAAAAGTTAACTCCTCCCTGTTCCACCGGGGCATAAAGTTGACCAGGTATCTCCATTACGAAATCTTTGGCCTGGGCTACTTCTAATGCATGCCAGAGTTCTTCATCGGTAGCATTCTCATTACCATAGCGCAGATTGTCAGCTATGGTTCCACTGAAAAGAAAAGCCTTCTGAGGTACGAGCCCTATTCGGTCTCTTAAATCTCGCAAGTGCATGTCACGTATATCTACGCCATCTATTTTTATACTGCCTCCGGTTATATCATAAAAGCGAGGTATCAGATTCACTAAAGTACTCTTTCCACATCCTGTGCTCCCGATTATGGCCGTTGTCTTTCCTGGTACTGCTATAAATGATATATCCCGGAGCACTGACTCTTCTGCTCCTGGGTAGCTAAACTCCACATTATAAAACTCTACAGTTCCTATTGATTTGCGAGGCTCTACTGGTGTAGTAGGGTCCTTTATCGAAGGTTTGGTATTGAGCACTTCTTGTACCCGTTCAGCTGATGCCTCAACCCTGGGCACCATTACAAACATACTCATAGCTAACATTATTGATATCATTATCTCCATAATATATGTCAAGAAGGCAGTTAGGTTTCCTATGGGCATAGCTCCACTGTCTATTCTGTAGCCACCAAACCATATTATAGCGACAGTAGACATATTCATAATAATTATAAGTGACGGTATAGCTAGGGCTATAATACGATTTACTCTTAATGTGGTAGTGGTAAGGTCGCGGTTAGTCTCATCAAAACGTTTAGCTTCGTAATCATTTCTTACAAATGCTCTTATAACTCTAACACCCATAAGTTTCTCACGCATAATTTGATTTACTCGGTCTATTTTTATTTGGATAGAACGAAAAAGAGGTGTGGCTTTTGATAGAATAATCCATACTGCTACAGCCATAACAGGTATTATAACGATTATGGAAGAAGATAACACCACATCTTGACGTAGGGCCATTATAACACCACCTATACACATAAGAGGAGCCATAACCATAAGGTTTAAGCCCAAAAGCACTAACATCTGCATCTGTTGTACATCATTGGTATTACGGGTGATTAGCGATGGCGTACCGAATTTATCAAGGTCAGCTTGCGAGAAACTCTCCACTTTGTGAAATATAGCTCTTCTCATATCTCGCCCAAAACTCATAGATATCTTAGAGCTAAAATAGGAAGAAGCTATAGCACAGGCTGCCAGAAGTAACGTTACAACCAGCATAAAACTACCAGTCTTTAAAATATATCTGATATCGCCTTTAGCTACCCCATTGTTGATGATGTCAGCATTCAGATTGGGTAAATAAAGGTTAGACATAACCTGCAACAACAATAATACTACAGTGAGAGTAACCTGCTTCCAGTAAGGCTTTAAAAATTTTACCAGTAAATCTTTCATATAAATGCATTCCCTTTCATTGTTAGAGTTTACGTTCTATATTAGAGTTTATAATATCCAACAAACGCATGAGATTACGTTGCTCATCATGGCTTAGGTTCTCTAAGCTGGTATTTATAATCTCGGCTAAAATGCTATTCAACACATTTAATGTATCTACCCCGGCATTAGTTAGGTAAGTATGACTCAAACGCTGGTCACGCTCATCCTCTTTACGTATTACTAATCCTGCTTTTTCTAACTTTTGAAGCATAAGAGTTACAGTAGGGGGTGCTACGTGCATTTTTTCGGCCAGGTCTCGTTGACTGATACCTGAATTTTGGTTGATAAACCACAGGCACACGGCTTGCCCGGGATAAATGCCCTTCTCCGAGGTTAGCTTGAATAAAAGCTGACTATGGAAACGCATAAATTTAGAAAGAGACTGAAACGCTTGAAGGGAAATGGGGTCTATTCCTTCTAAGTTCAAAAAATTTACCTTACTTGATTCTTTATTCAGCAATAAATAAAACCTCTTCTCCACAAGTAAAACATTTAACTAACTAAAGGTTAGCAAGCAAACTAACTGATAGCTATTATACTACTAATTTTTCTCCTATCAATTAGGCTGGTAAAAAGAATAATAAAAGGGAGTAACTCTTTATAATCCCTTCAAAAAGGCAGGCAGTCTACGACGTAAACTTTAAAGGCAAAAGAGATAAGAACAATAAGGGGGTAAATCCCCTTATAACCCCCAAAAAGCAAAAGAAAAAATGAAAACTTAAAAAGCAAATAAACAAATACTACTGGTGGAAAAAGCTCCACCAGTACGCTGGGGGAAATCGTCCCAGCGTGCCTACGGCGTAATATTACTCCCACCTTACTGTTTGTATATCAGGAAAGCTCTGAACTTTTTGCAGCAAAGAAGAAAGATCTACATGAGGAGGAGCAGTTACTTTGAAAGAGATTTCTACTTCCTCTCCTGATATTTCTAACTTTATATCTACTATGTTTACTTCGTAATTTCCTAAAGCGCTTCCAATATCTCCAATGAGTCCTGGCCTATTTTTGGCTTTCACGGTAAGCAATCTTCCTGTTCCGTGTTTTAGAATTTTAGCTTCAAAAGAGCGGAGGAAAACCAAAACACCATAGGCAAGAAGAGTAGTAACTATAGCGGCAAAATATTCTCCTACCCCTATAGCAATTCCTACTCCGGCCATAAGCCACATTGCTATCGCAGTGGTAATACCTCGTAGTGCTGTTCCTTCTCGAAGTACTACTATTGCTCCTAAAACTCCCATACTAGAAACTATCTGAGCTGCTATTCTTCCTGGGTCTGAACCGGGTAGAGTAACGGAAATGATGGTTATGAGAGTAGCCCCCAGACAGGTCAGGACATAAGTTCTAAGCCCGGCGGGTTTATTTACTATTTCTCTTTCCCACCCTATAATTCCTCCCAGAGCCATGGCTAAAAGTAACTTAAAAAGAATCTTTAAGTACTCCATTTATTTTTATTATCCCCGGTTGTTAATGACCGCTAAGATAAAGCATAATCAATATATTCTTCTAAAAGTCCTGCTTTCCCCAGAAGGTCAAGGATGGTTACTCTTTTTCTTACGAAACGGGAAAAAAGCAAAGCTTCTCTAATCGTTTTTTCTGAAAAACCTAATTCCTTTAGAGTTTGATGGGCTTGAGCTCTTCGCAACAGAGAAGCCGGGTCAGGAATAACTGATAGTTTGTCCTGTAACTGCTGCGACAAAAAAGAAGGGTCGACTATTTTTATTTCTTCTCTGTCCCATTTCAGCTTTTCTTGAACATCTTTTTCTAGGAAAGGAAACAGGGGACCAAAATGGAGTTTTAGCTCTTCTTCCTGGTTTTTAGAAGAGCAGTTTTTGCTTTTCTTCCAGTCTATTTCTTCTAGTTCTTGCGAGAAACGGTCATACATTTTCTTAATAATGACCGTTGCTCCTCCTACTCTCAGGCCATGAAGAGAAGGGTCTGTTTTCCGATGTAGAGCCATCATCTCCAGATAATGGGCAACTAAGTGTTCTGCACCAGAGGCAGGGCGAGAATCTCCCACCATGACTATAGTGAAACCGGAATTAAGAAGGGCTACCGCCAGAGCATAAATGGCTTCTTCCTTTCTTTCTCCTATTTCTTCTGCTTTTTCTTTTAATATTTCTAAAGTTCCTTTTACCAGTTCCCAGGTATATTCACAGAAATATTCTCCCTGTAAAGTGTTCCTCATTGCCCAGTCGGCGTTGGCAATGATTTTACCCACCAGGTCGGAAAAACCAGACTGGATTAAAGAAAGAGGAGCTTGAGATAAAACTTCTAGGTCCATAAAGATAGCGCAAGGAGGAGCGGCGTCGTAGGTTGTTTTATACCCCCCGACTAACATAGAAGCTCCTGAGGAGGAATATCCATCCATAGAAGGAGCCGTAGCTACCACAGCATAGGGAATTTGTACCCGGTGAGCTACAAATTTAGCTAAATCATTTATTACTCCTGAGCCTACTGCTAATATAAAATCAGGTTCGTGGAAAAGAAAAGAACCGATACGTTCTCGAGCTTTTTCATCGGGTTCCAAATACTTTAGTTCAGGAGGTTTTTCCAGTAAGATAGGTATAACTTCAAAAGAGGCTTTTTTTAAAATTCTTTCCGTCTCCCTTCCCGCTGCTTCGTAAGTATTACTATCAAAAACAAGAAGGAGCTTTTTTCCTAAATTAAGTTCTGATAGTGTTTGAGGGATGCGAGGTAACACTTCCTTTCCCAGTATAGTTTTTTTAGTCGGGATATGATGAATTTTCCCGCATTTACAAGGGAAAGAAGTGGCTTCAGAAAAAAAGAAAAGTTTCTCGGACATTTTTTCTCTCCTTACTTGAGATAGTTGTTTATTTCTTCTAAAGAGGTAAAAATGAAATCTGGCTGCCAGGGGGAATTTTTTATATCTTCTTCTTTTGTCTCCCCGGTGAGAACTAAAATAGTGGTGATTCCTGCTTTTTTCCCCATGGCAATGTCAGTGTAAAGACGGTCTCCAATGATGGCTACTTCTTCCTTTTTAGTTCCAGTCTTTTGCAGGATATATTCTATCATTTCTGGATAAGGTTTACCAAATACTTTGGGAGATTGGCCAGTAGAAGCTTCTATAGCTTTTATGAAAGACCCGGCATCTATTACCGGTCCTTCTTCAGTAGGGCAGTTTAAGTCGGGGTGGGTGGCAAAAAAAGGGATTCCTTTTCTTATGAATTGACAGGCCCGGTTTATTTTTTGATAAGTCAGGTCAGTGTCGAATCCTAAAACCACAAAATCAGGGTCTTTTTGCACCAGGATGAAGTTGGCCTGCAAAAACTCAATGGCCAGTTCCTGAGTACCCAGGAGATATACTCGAGAATGGGGGTTCATTTGAGAGAGGTAAAAAATAGTGGCCTGGGAAGAGGTAATTATTTTATGGGAAGGGAAATCCTGCAGCCCCATTTTTCTTAATTTCTGAGCATAAAAAGCAGAACTGTGAGAAGAGTTATTAGTTAAGAAGCAAAAATCCTTACCCTGTTCAGAAATGGTTTGTAAAAATTCTCTGGCACCGGGAAGAAGATGTTCTCCTAAATAAAAGGTGCCATCCATATCTAAGATTAAAAAACGAATAGCAGAAAATTTCATAAAATTCCTCCCCATTATCATCTTTAATGAGTATAATAGATAAAGGGTGAACTGAAAACAAGGTATTAGAGTTCAAACACAAAAATGAAAAAGAGATGTGTTATTTTTATAACACTACTGGACTCCAAAATTCAACAATTTAAAAACTAAACATGGAGGTAAATAAATGATTCGAATAGGAGTAGATAAGCTTAAATCAGGGATGATAGTGGGTTACCCGATAATGAGAGAAGATGGAGTGGTTTTTGTCAAAGACGGCGTAGTTCTGAATGATACTTTGATAAATAGACTGAAGAAATTAGGTTTCGAGAGTATTTACATTAGAGATTCTCGTTTTCCTGATATAGACCTGGAGGAAGTCATTTCTCATGACCTCCGCCAGCAAGCTTTGATGACCTTAAATGAGACTTTTTATCAGGTGATAAAGGGGAAGGAAGTTTCTATAGAACCGGTAAAAGAGCTGGTAGATGGAATTATAGAAGAAATTTTAAGTTCTAAAAAGTCGGTGGTAAGTTTGGTTCAGCTTCGTCAACATGATGATTCAGTTTTTGCTCATTCAGTTAATGTGGCTGCTCTTTCTGCTTTTGTCGGTAAATTTCTCGGTTTTTCTCACTCTCAGCTAAAAATGCTTGCTCTGGGTTCTGTTATGCACGACTTAGGTAAGATTAAGGTGCCGGTTGAGATTTTGAATAAACCTGATAAACTCTCTCCCAAAGAATGGGAGTTAATTAAAAAACATTCTTCATGGTCGGCAGAATTAATAACAGAAAAGATGCCCGAAGAAAGAGAAAGTATCAATATTGCCCTTCAGCACCATGAAAGGATGGATGGAAGTGGTTATCCTTATGGTTTGAAAGGAGAAGATATCCATTTTTTATCTCGAATCTGTGCCTGTGCTGATGTTTATGATGCTCTGACTGTAGACCGTCCTTATAGAAAAAGATTTTCCTACGCTGAAGCTTTAGAATACCTGATGGGTAACTCTCACAGTCTCTTTGATTTACAGGTAGTTACAGCTATGGTTAGACACATTGCTCCTTATCCAGTAGGAGAAGTGGTGAAGCTAACCAGTGGAGAAACTGCGGTAGTAGTAAAGTTAAACGAAGGCTTACCCATCCGTCCTGTAGTGCGAGTTATAAAAGATAAAGAGGGAAATATAGTTGGTAAACCTCGAGATATAGATTTAATGAAAGAGCTAACTGTAGCTATCCTCTGTAGTGGTGATGAAACTCCGGAGGATTTTTATTCTTCCAGTGATGTTTCTTGTTTTAAGGAAATGGGTTTTATCGATTAATTCCTGATAAAATTACTTCCATCGCAAGGAAGGTCATTCCATATTCCCATTCCCTCCCGACAGGAAGAAAAGGGAAGGGAAAAAGAGTGAATGATAGTTCTTGCTTCCTCTAACAGTTTTATTCTTCGGTTATCTTCTAAATAAAGGCTGTTCCCTCTTTTTTTGGTATACCAGTTCTCAGTTTTTTGTAAGGAGGGAAAAGCGGTAGTTATCCTTTTCCAGGAATCGGGTCGAGGTTTGAAAGTAGAAACCATTACTTGGTTTATATAGGGAGAAAGAAGGGACAATATTTCTTTCCAATCTTCAGTTTTATCATTAATTTCAGGAATGAGAGGATCAATCCTCAGTATAGTGGGGATGCCAGCTTGGTGAAGCTCAATTAAAGCCCGGGCTCGCTCTTGAGGAGATGGAGCTCCCTCTTCTAAAAGAGAAGTAATATGAGAGTTAAAAGTGGTAATGGTGATACTCACTGCCGCTTTCATAGTTTTTAAGATATCTATGTCCCGGATGACCAGTGTTGATTTAGTAAGGATAAGGATAGGAACCCCTTTTTTCTGACATAATTTGAGAATCTCTCGAGTGAGTTTTCGCTTTTCTTCCTCCGGAGGATAGGGGTCAGAAGAATTAGAAAGAGAGAGATATCGGGAAGGGTCTATTTCTTCCAGGTCTTTTTCTACTTTTTTTAAGATGCCGGGCTTTTCTCGCACCTCGAAAGCCCGGGGAATAAAAGAAGTGGTATAACAATAAAGGCAGTGATGAGCACAACCGGTGTAAGGATTGAGAGTATATTTGGGTGGACAGCTACACCACTTTCCCTGCCAGGGGTCGAAAGGCTTAATTATTCGCATTGAATTTCTCCTGCTATTCTATATTATAATATAAGTGGAAAAAAGTTTAAATCTCTTTTTTTCCTCCAATTTTTTATTCTATCAGAGAGGTTATAACTTAGGTTAGTTTTATTTTGACCTTCTGGGTTAATTATAGTATTCCGTAAAACTGATTAAAATGTTAAAAACTTTAAAAAGTAAATTATATCGAAAATCAAAAACTCAAGGTCGCTGTGCATAGAGAAAGACTTTGTCTTTCTCTATGGCCTTTATTTCTTTTGTTTTTTAAGTTTTCTTAATCTTGCGTCGCAGACTGCCTTTTTCTCCAGCATACTGGTGGATATTTTCCCGCCAGTTGTTTTTGTTTATTTGCTTTTTGGGGGTTATAAGGGGGCTTGTCCCCTTATAGTTGTTGTAATGGATTTTGCGGTTAACTATATATACTGACTTGGTGTTCTCTAAAACATGGGGAACCTCAACTCGAAATTGGTTGACATCTATTTTTCTTTGTGATACTCTCAATTGAGAAGTTTTTTATGTTAAATTTAACGCACGAAGGGTTATCAAATTGGTGTGGTAGAGAAGAAAAAGTTAAATAATTGATATGTGGTGCTTTCGGATCCGAAAAGACATTTCCTGTGTTAGGTAGCTTCCACATCTGGAGTTGAATGCCTGCTTTAAACATTGAGGCTGTGGTACGTTAGCTTTGAAAGATAATGGACGTTGGAGAAAGGAGAAATTAGATGCAAGGTATAAATATGGAAGAGAGAAAAAAGATACTGGATATGTACAAAGACCTTAGAGTTACCGATGTGCGAGATGGAATGGATTGGTGTGGTTATCATCATTATGGGAGTGTTCATCATAGTATTAAGCCTCTATGGCGTCCTTGCAAGGCTATTGGTTTTGCAAGAACAGCTCGATACCTACCTTATGAAGGTCCATCTCCCAAAGAGACAGGTGAGAAATATACGGAGTGGTCAAGGTGGTATTATCAGAATGTTTGTACAGATGATTGGGGAAAAGATATTATTGAGGGTGATTTTATTTGTTTAGATGTTTGCGGAATTAACGTAGGACTTTTAGGGTCTAACAACACTTTAGCTTACAAAAATAAAGGTGCTGTTGGCTTTCTGGTTAATGGTGGAGGCATAAGAGATACCGATGAAGTTATACTGGAGAAAGTTCCCGTCTGGTCAAAATTTATTTCTCAACCGATGGACCAGGCTCGCATACGATATTATGAGAAAGATATTCCGATAGCTATAGGGGGAGTTGCTATCTATCCTGGAGATTTAGTGGTAGCGGATGGAGATGGAGTTATTGTAGTTCCGGCAAAGATGATATACGAAGTGCATAAATATGCTTACCAAGAGATGAAAAATGATAAGATTGCCAGACGAAAATTGTATATAGAAGGGAATTTGCCCCTCGATGATACAGTAGATACAGAAGGCTTGAAATAATGTGTAGTGTTTTGTGGTGGTTATTAAACGGACACAGGAGTTTTATGTCCGTTTAATATATAAAATAACAATAATAAAGGGAGGAATGGTGATGAGCAAAAAAGTTCTTTTATTTCTGGTAGTAGCGATGCTATCAGCAATAATGGTGTTCTCAACCGGCTTAGCATTTGCAGAGCAAGTAGAAATACGAGCTGCCTGGTGGGGGGATACCGGTCGGCATGAATTGTATAATAAGATTATTGATATTTTTGAATCTAAGAATCCAGATATTAAAGTGATACGTGAACCGACCAGCTGGTTAGATTACTGGGACAAATTGACTGTTCAAAGCGCCGGTGGTAGAGCTCCAGATTTTATAGGTATGCATTTGCAATTTGCTGCTGATTATGTGAGAAGAGGAATTTTGGAACCACTGGAGCCCTTTGTTGGAGAAGGAGTTATTGATATTAGCAAGCATTCAGAAGCTGCTATATCCACCGGGACAATGGATGGAGTTTTATATATGATTCCCATGGGTCTTACGACACAGACTATGGTAGTTAATAACTCTATTCTGGAAGAATTGGGTGTTGAGCCTCCCAATTTTGATTGGACCTGGGATGATGTAAAGACTATTGGTTTGAAAGTTAGAGGCGCTTTTGATGAAAAAGGAGACAAGAATAAATGGTTTATAGCGGATTCGTCGGGAGCTTATCAGATATTTCGCTACTGGGTCCGCCAAAGAGGGCAGGAAGATTTATATACCGCCGATGGTAATATAGCATACACAGCAGAAGATGCAGCAACCTGGTTTACTATGTGGAATGATTTACGGGAAAACAACATTGTACCTGATGCAGCAACCACAACAGAATATGCTAGGGCTACTCTGGAAGATAATTTGTTTGCCAGACAGAGAATCATTATAACAGGTATTCCTGTTAACCAATATAAATTATATCTTAATGCTGTACCGGGAGCAAATTTGCTTCTGGTTCGCAACCCTTCTTTAGTTGATGGCTTACCGGGAGAATTTGTAGAGGGCGCACATTTTGCCGTTTCTGCTCATAGTACACCCGAGAAAAAATTAGCAGCAGCAAAGTTAATTGACTTCTGGGTTAATGACCCCGATTCTATAGAGTTGTACAGATTGGACCAGGGAGTACCTTCGAATCGAGAAATGGCTGAATTTCTTATGACCATAGTAGATGAAGCTGACCAGAAAATCATAGAGTATGTGAATAAAACCAGTGAAATTGCCAGACCGATTAATTTCCCTCCCGCAGGAGCCAGTGAAGTTAATTCTTTATTTGAGCAAATAGCTGAGAAGGTAAGATTTGGACAGTTGACTCCTGAAGACGGTGGAGAACAATTAGTATCTCAAGCCCAGGATATACTTAACAAACACAAATAGCTACAAGTAAAAAGAAGGGGGGCTAAGCTCCCCCTTCTTTTTATCATTCCTTGAGGTGGTTGGTGGAAGTGAGAAAATACATATACAATAGAGAAGGTTATGCTTTTTTAACTCCCTGGCTTTTAGGGTTTATTTTGTTTACTGCGATTCCCATGATATTATCCTTCTACTTCTCTTTTACTCAGTATGATGTGTTGACTCCCCCTAAATGGGTGGGGCTCAGAAATTACATCGATATGGCCAATGACCCCCGAGTGCACAAAAGTTTACAAGTTACCTTTACTTATGTAGGATTGGGTGTACCACTACAGATAATTTTTGCTCTGTTTGTGGCTATTTTACTCAATAGAGATAGACCGGGTATTCGTACCTACCGGGCTATTTATTATCTGCCATCCTTGTTTGGAGGTAGTGTTGCCGTAGCAATACTCTGGCGCCAGGTATTTAACAAAGAAGGATTGATAAATCAGTTCCTGGCCCTCCTGGGAATTGAGGGTAAGAACTGGATAGCTTCACCGGAGACAGCACTGTATACTTTGATTGTGCTCCTGATATGGCAGTTTGGCTCTCCCATGGTCATATTCTTGAGTGGATTGAAGCAGATTTCCAAAGAATATTATGAGGCAGCCATGATAGATGGAGCAGGTAGGATAAGGATGCTTTTTAGCATAACCCTACCTCTCCTCACTCCTTTGATTTTCTTTAACTTAGTGATGGGGATTATAAATGCTTTTCAAGCTTTCACTCCAGCTTATATAATCAGTGGAGGAACTGGAGCACCGGTGGATTCAACCCTGTTCTATACTTTGTACCTCTACATTAAAGGATTCCAGCATTTCTCTATGGGATATGCGAGCGCCTTAGCCTGGGTGTTACTGGTCATAATAAGCATCATGACAGCTCTTATGTTCTTGCTATCCAGATTCTGGGTCCACTATGAAGAATAGGAGAGAGAAACAATGGGAGAACAGAATAGAAGTATAGTGATATATTATCTTTTTATTACTTTGTTTGCCTTGGTCATGATATATCCTCTTCTGTGGATGACCAGTGCTTCATTCAAAGAAGATGTTGAGATATTCCAAAGTCCCAGCCTCATCCCTCAAAACCCCACCTTCAATAATTATGCCTATGGCTGGAGAGGGGTTTCCGGATATACTTTTGGTAGATTCCTCTTCAATTCCTTTCTGATTTCCTTCATAGGAATTATTGCCAATATCTTATCTTGCTCTATGACCGCTTTTGCTTTTGCCAAATTGGATTTCCGGTTCCGAAACATTTTCTTTGCCATAATGATGATCACTCTCATGTTACCATTTCACGTTCGTTTGATTCCCCAGTACATCATATTCAATAAAATGGGATGGGTGGACACTTTCTTGCCTTTAACTGTTCCTCGGTTTTTTGCTACCGACGGTTTCTTTATTTTTCTCCTGGTGCAATTCATGCGCAACATCCCCAATGAGATCATGGATGCAGCGAGGATAGATGGAGCTAGCGCTTGGCAGATCTATGCCCGGATTATGATGCCTCTTTCCACCCCGGCTCTTGTTACTGTGGCAATCTTTACCTTCATCTGGACTTGGAATGATTTCTTCTCCCAGATGATTTATATCAGCTCTCCTTCTAAATTTACCGTATCATTAGCCTTGCGGATGTTTGTGGATGCTACCGGAGAAAGTTCTTGGGGAGCACTATTTGCCATGTCTTGTGTATCTTTGCTACCACTATTCATCATATTTATTGTATTCCAGCGTTTTTTAGTAGAAGGGATAATGATGGGGAGCTTAAAAGGATAAGCCTGTAATAAAAAGAGGTGATGATATTGTTTCAGGGTTTATATCATATAGGAATATATACCACAGATATAGAGAGATCACTCTCCTTTTATACTCAGATACTTGATTTTAACTTAAAATGGCGGGGTATGGTGGACCATCCTGCTATGGGTAAAATAAAAGTGGCCCTGGTAGAGCAGCAAAACTGCACCATAGAGCTGGTGCAGCCTAACGACGCTGCTTTAGTAAATGAAAAAGCTGGACCTATTCAACATTTAGCATTGAAAGTGGAGAGTATAGATAAAGTTATGGAGAGATGGAAAAGCAAAAAAATAACTGAGTTTCCTCTTGGAGAGATAGAGGATTTGCCCTCCTTCGGGAAGGGGATAAGACATACCTTTATTTATGGCCCCAGCCATGAGCGTATAGAACTGGTTGAAGAGTATACTTAAGTTTAATATTCTTTAGAAAGGAGAATAGAAGAATGGAGTATTTTGTAACCGGGAAGGCAGGTAATCGGGTATTTGTATTAAGGCTTGATCCAGGTGATATGGTATTGGAAAGTATAAATGAGTTGATTGCTAAAGAGGAAATAAAAGATGCCGCAGTTATATCTGCCATAGGGACATTGGATAGATGTGTATTGCATATGGTAACCACTACTGATTATCCTCCTAAGGAGCATTTTGAGCGATGGGAAGATACACCTCTCGAGCTTGCCTCTATAGATGGCATCATAGCTGATGGTAAACCTCATTTACATGCTGTAGTTTCGGATACTGAAAAAGCTTATGCAGGACATTTAGAGAATGAGTGTAGAACTTTATACCTGGGAGAAATAGTAATTATGGAATTAGGGTCTATGGATTTAACCCGGGTATATAATGAGAAAAAAGTTTTGAAGTTAGTGAAAAAGTAAGCATAGTAGGATCAGAAAATCCTGAAACTGATCCCAAACATGAAAAGGAGAAATTCAAAGTGACCGATGAAGAATTGATAAAAGAAATAAAAAAGCATCGTTTAGCTGATCTCTCAGATGGTTTAGATGCTCTGGGTCTAGTAAATGTAGGTACCATGGATCCCCAAATGAGGCCTATCCGGGAGGGTATCAGCTTTGCAGGTTTTGCCTATACGGTTAAACTTGTTCCTGCCCAAAAGAGTGTTAAGGCCTGTAATAGTATAGAGGAATATCTCAAGGAGTTGGACAGTTGGTGTTCTGATGCTTATGCCTTTATGAGTGGGATTACTGAAGAAACAGCTAAAAATATGGTGGTGGTGATTGATGAAGGTGGTTATCCCGGAGGAGTGTGGGGTTCTGAAATTGCCATGAATACCATGAAGAAAGGTGTAGTTGGTGCGGTAATAGATGGGGCCTGCCGGGATAGTTATGAGTGTAATTTAGAAAAGGTAAATGTATTTTGCACCAAACGTACCTTTAATCATGTATATGGGCGCTTGAACAATGGCGGAGTTAATATCCCTATACGGTGTGCTGGTGTAGCAGTAAATCCAGGAGATGTTATCTGTGCTGATGATGATGGAGTATTGGTTATTCCTCGGGACAAAGCAGAAAAAGTGTTAGAATTTGCTGCAGTTATTCATAAAAATGACCAAGAAACAAGAGCAAGACATTATAGAGACCTTGGTTATGAATTTGATTCAACCCTAGGAGACATTGAAGGATAATAAAACATCTGCCAGCTTTACATTATTTATAGTAAAAACATCTTTTCTACATAACATTTAATGTTAAGTTAAAGAGCTTATAGAACTAAAATGCGAGTAGACCCTGTAAGCTGGGCATAGTAATGAGCTGTATTATGGTGGTTATTAAACGGACACAAGAGTTTTATGTCCGTTTAATATATAAAATAACAATAATAAAGGGAGGAATGGTGATGAGCAAAAAAGTTCTTTTATTTCTGGTAGTAGCGATGCTATCAGCAATAATGGTGTTCTCAACCGGCTTAGCATTTGCAGAGCAAGTAGAAATACGAGCTGCCTGGTGGGGGGATACTGGTCGGCACGCATTATATAATCAGATTTGCGATGTCTTTGAGTCCAAATACCCAGACATAAAAGTGATACGTGAACCATCGAGCTGGACAGACTATTGGGCAAAATTGAACGTCCAAAGTGCCGGTGGTAGAGCTCCAGATTTTATAGGTATGCATCCGTTTTTTGCCAGCGATTATGTACAAAGAGACGTTGTAGAGCCACTTGATGACTATATTAAAAATAATGTGATTGATGTGAGCAAATTTTCTCAAAGTGCTATTCTTAGTGGTACGGTTAATAGTATTGTTTATATGATACCTATGGGGATTACAATAGACACATTATTTGTAAATAATTCCTTTCTTAAAGAATTAGGAGTAGCTACTCCAGAATTTGATTGGACATGGGATGATTTTAAAACTATTGGTTTAGAAGTTAGAAAGGCTCTCGACGCTAAGGGAGAAAAGGACAAGTGGTTTATGGATGATATATCGGGTATTTATGAAATATTTCGTGTATGGGTGCGTCAGAGAGGCCGAGAAGATTTATATACCCCAGATGGTAGCATAGCATATACAGCTGAAGATGCTGCTTCCTGGTTTGCTATGTGGAATGATTTTCGTGAGAACGGTATTATACCTGATGCAGCAACAACGACTGAATACATGAACGCTACTCTTGAAGACAGCTTATTTGGAAGGAGGAGAGCAGCTGTTCGCAGAATGCCGGTCAACCAGTATAAATTGCACTGTGCAGCACTACCTGATGATGAAATCATTATGGTGCGGCATCCTTCTAAACCAGATGGAGAAATAGGAGAATTTATTTATGGTGCGTTTTTTGCTATTTCTGCCAGTAGTGCACCCGAGAAAAAACTGGCAGCAGCAAAGCTGATAAACTTCTGGGTTAATGACCCCGATTCTATAGAATTGTTCAGGTTAGACCAGGGAGTGCCTGCAAATACTGAAATGGTAGATTTTCTTATGACCATAGTTGATGAAAAGGAGAAAGCTATACTGAATTATGTTAACGAATTGATGCCTCTTGCCCGGCCTATTATTTTTGCTCCTGCAGGGGCTACGGAGATTGATTCTTTGTTCAAGCAAATAGCTGAGAAGGTAAGATTTGGACAGTTGACTCCTGAAGAAGCTGGAGAACAACTGATATCTCAAGCCCAGGATATACTTAACAAACACAAATAGCTACAGTAAAAAGAAGGGGGGCTAAACTCCCCCCTTCTTTTTATCATTCCTTGAAGTGGTTAGTGGAAGTGAGAAAATACATATACAATAGAGAAGGTTATGCTTTTTTAACTCCCTGGCTTTTAGGGTTTATTGTATTTACTGCAATTCCCATGATATTATCCTTCTACTTCTCTTTCACTCAGGATGATGTGTTGACGCCCCCTGAATTTTACTTATATGGAATTGGGTGTACCACTGCAGATAATTTTTGCTTTGTTTGTGGCTATATGTCTTAATAAGAGCCGATGGAAGACAGCGAAATATGAGAAAAGCGTGTATCCACGGTTGTGGGTGTGAAAAAATAGTGTGAGGCTTCACAGATATTCGGAGTGCGGGACCAGTGAAGTTTATCCGGGCTCGAGGAATATAAACAAACAGGTTGGGAAATGTACCCTGGTTTATTGTATTTGAACATTGTCTGCATCTACCTCGCCTGTCACGTTATTGGTATTTGTATAAAATGCAAGCTGGGTCGATAATAACTACGTTAAAGTTATATCTCTTAATAGAGATGCCAGCCCCGGTTATTTCAAAAAAGCGTAAGAAAGGAGAACTTTAGAGTGAAAGAATATCCGTTTGGAGCAGCTTTTTTTATGCCCAGTGAGGGAATAGCTAACGACCTGGTCAATATGAAGGCTGCTGGAATGAATGTTGCCCGGTTGGAATGGATTAAGAATGCTGTATGGGAGGCGATCGAACAATCGCCAGATACATACTCGTTTGGCGTGATAGATGAAGTTATGGAAGCAGCAGCTAATACTTCCCTGAAGGTGATGCTGCAGATAGGTATCTACCCACCCCGTTGGGTGAGAGATACCTATGGTGGAACTGGTGTAGTAAATGAAAGAGGTTTAACGCCTCATCCCAGAGAGAAGTTTTCTATATGTTATGATAACCCCCAGATAATTCAGCTGGCTGAGAAATATATTAGAACCATGGTACGTAGATATAAAAATCACCCCGCCTTGTATGGATGGATATCGTGGAATGAACCACACTTGAGTAATGAAGACATTACCTGTTATTGCCCCCACACTATGAAAGCATTTAGAATTTGGTTACAGAAGAAATATGGTAACTTGAAGACTTTGAATGAGGCATGGATAGAAGGATATCCAGCATATACCAGCTGGGATGAAGTGGAGCCACCACGACAGATGCCGCGAGAAAGAGGAATATATCAAGCATGGCAGGACTGGCGTAACTTTATGGATGAAAACTTTTCAAATCTTCTTAAATGGGTAACCTCGGTTATTAAAGAAGAAGATGGTTATCACCCTACAAAGGTAAATTTATTAATGCCAACTTTAAATACTACTATCATATGTTCAGATGTATGGAAAATGGCTGATACTGCTGATGAAATTGGAGTGTCACTTTTTGTTGATACCAACGAGGGTGAGTATCCCCAGTTGTTCTCCCAGAGTGCGGATTTGATTAGAAGTGCGATTGCTTACCATGACCGACCCTTCTGGCTTGACGAGACTCAGGGGGGTCCAAATTTTGTTTCACATCGCTACCCGGTACTTCCTCAAGATAAAAAAATTAGCCTTTACCCCTGGCAATCCGTTGCCCATGGAGCTAAAGGCTTCACTTACTGGATGTGGAGGCCTCTCACTATTGGTCATGAAGCAGGCGAGTTTGGCCTTGTTGGTAAAGATGGGTCGCCAAGACCACGGACAGCTGAAGCTGCCAGAGCTGGTGCGATAATCCAGAAACATACTGACATAATTCTTAATTCTGAACCAGATAATAAAGTGTGCATCATGCACTCTCAAGAAATTTTTCACCTAACTTATGGGGAGGGGCTGGATACACACATTAAATCATTTCCGTTAGATAATCCTCCCCAAAAATCGCGCTATGCCAGTGCTCTTCTGGGAGCATACACAATACTCTGGGAAGAAAAGTTCGGTGTAGATTTTATCAGCCCTGAGCATATTGAAAATGGAGGTTTGGAAAAATATAGAGCATTGGTGATGCCGTTTCCGTATTTAATGAGTGAGGATACCGCCATTGCAGTTAAAAATTTTGTTGCCACAGGCGGATTTCTGATTAGCGAATTTCCAAATATTATGAAAGACTTGGGAGGAAAGATATACAAAATAACCCCTGGTGCCGGTTTACGAGATATGTTTGGTTTTGAGGAAATTGATTTTGGACCAACGGATGGCAGGCCAATAGTCCTCTCTGAGAGGGCTAAAGTAGCAACCGGTCAGATGAAACAAATCGTCCAGGTCGATTCTCACTGCAATATCATAGGACGATTTCCTGATGGAAGCCCGGCGGTTATCTTCAATCGGTATGGTCAAGGTGGAGTTTTGAGTTTTTGCATGGAAGTCTTTCAGCCGGTTATGTGGAATAATCATGATGCTCTAGCAAGTCTGATTGAGAAGTTTTTACAGATTTATGGAATAACTAAGGCAGGAGAACTGCATGGGATAGAGGAAAGCCTTGCCCGGAGAGTGGAAATTGCCGAATTAACGAATCCCAATGGTAAACTGGTGATTGTAATTAATCATAACCACCAGGCGATAAGTGGAAGTCTATATCTCAATCAAGGAAGTAAATATATAAACCTGGAAAATGGTGAAGAGCTGATTCCAGATCGAGGAAAATTGTTTCTGAATCTGGAAGGATTTGGTGTGTTAGCTTTATTCTGTACTGCTTAGGCAGGAAGAAAGTATAGTGGCAAAGGTCTCCTTCTGATTCCTCAGCTGGCCTTTGCCACTATAGAAAAATGTTAAGAGAAATGGTTCTGAGCTAATAGGTGTGGAAGCATTCTTTTTGTGGTATAAAAAGTGTATTTCTCCAGTGAACTTCCCGGTTGAGCATATTGAAAAAAGAACTCGCGGTTAGCCAGAACATCATATCAAGTTGACATCTATTTTTCTTTATGGTACTCTTCGATTGAGAAGTTTTTCATGTTAAATTTAACATATAAGGAGTTATTAAATTGGAAGTAACAAAAAAGAAGCAGGTTTATCCTCGAATTCTCAAGAAACTTGAGAAAAGTGTTGAGAACTTCACTTTAGAGATGCCTGAGGCAGAGGAGAACCTCAGGCAGTCGGGTTTTGTGTGTAAAACACTGGATTGATGCCATGGTGGAGAATATTTCATTTCACGAAGAAGAGCTGAAGGATTTTGCTTCCCGGGTACGTAAGAGAATCATTAAGGCTACTTATAAGGCAGGAGTGAGCCATATTGGTGGTTCTCTTTCGGTAGTGGAGGTGCTTACCTGTCTCTACAATGGTGTTTTGAATATAAACCAGGAAAATCTTCTCTCCAGAAAGAGGGATCAATTTATCCTTTCCAAAGGTCATTCAGCTTTAGCTCTTTACTCGGTTCTTGCTGAGAAGGGATTTATGGAAGAGACACTTTTTGAAGAATATGGTGTTCGGGAGGAAACTATTTTAGGAATTCATCCTGAACTTGACGTGCCGGGAATTGATGCGGCTACTGGTTCTTTAGGACATGGTCTGGCGATTGGCATTGGTCAGGCATTAGCTTTTAAGATGCAAGGCCTGGATTACAAAGTATGGGTTTTAACCGGGGATGGAGAGTTTAATGAGGGTACTAACTGGGAATGTCTTCCTCTTGCACTTCGTTATCAGTTGGATAACTTGGTGCTTATCGTTGATCGTAACCGACTGCAGCTTTCTGGATTTACTGAAGAACTACACCCCCTGGATCCCTTAGATGAAAAGCTGAGAGCTTTTGGTTGGTCAGTAGAGATGGTGGATGGCCATGATTTTCCCATGTTATGGAAACTTCTGGTAAGAATCAAAGAATACCGGGGCTGTAAACCCACGGTGATTATAGCAAAAACAGTAAAGGGCAGGGGAGTTAGTGAGCTTGAAAACAAGGTAGATTCTCATTACTGTGGTGTACCGCCGGAAGTGGCCGAGAAATATCTGGGGGTTTTGCCTGATGAATAGAAGAGATGCTTTTCAGGAAGTTATGCTCGAGCTTATGACGGCGGGGAAGAAAATGGTTTGTATTTCTGTGGATTCGGCTTCTCGTTTTAAAGAGGTAAAAGCCCGTTATCCTGAAAGATTTGTAGAATGTGGAATCTGTGAACAGGTAGGTATGAGTGTATGTGCCGGGTTTGCGCTCCAGGGAATGATACCGGTGATTTCTGGATACGCTACTTTTTTGACCATGAGAGCTTTTGAACAGATCCGTACCGATATTTGCAAGTGGTCACTTAATGTAAACATTTGTGGCACTGATACTGGTTTCTCTCCTCAATATTCTGGTTTTACTCATCAGGCTCTGGAAGATATTGCCCTTCTTTCTTCTCTGGATAATATTACAGTTGCTGAAGCCTGTGATTACCAGGATGCTCTTTTGATGAGTAAATACCTTTTTGGAGAAGTAGAAGGTCCGGTATATCTTAGATTTGGTGCTCGAGGTAAAGAATGGGTCTTTGGCGAGTGTCATCAGCCTGTTAGAGCAGGGTATTTTGAGCCACTTTCAAAAGAAAATTTTGATGGGGCTGATGTAACTATTATAGCGCTGGGACAACTAGTAGAGGTGGGGCTGGAGGTTGCTGAAGTCCTGGGGGGAAAAGGGATTAAAACTTTTGTGTTTAATGCACGTTTTGTAAAGCCCCTTGCTCAAAAGATGATAGAAGAAATCGCTTCCGGTTCAAAACTGGTGGTTAGCATTGAAGAGCATTCTGTAACCGGGGGTTTGGGAGACAATTTGTTGAGGGCTTTTCACGAGGTGGGGAGAGTGCCTCGACTTTTGAAGTTTGGTGTGCCCAGCAACTTTGGCATTTCCGGGAAAAGAGACTATTTATTGCGCAAATGTGGCCTTTCAGTAGATTCGATAGCGAATCGAGTTTTGAGTGTGTTCTAAATTTATAAATATTATTATCCGTAGTAAGAAAGGGGTGATAGAAAAATCACAAAGCTTAACCCCAGAAGATCTTGCTACTCAACCTGACCGTTGAAGAGTAGAAGAATTAAAAAATGTTCAGGATTACCGTTTATACTTGTCATCCATGTGATTGTGGACTCGGCCTCCAGTAATTGGTGAAGAACTTTATAATCAGATATAAGAGATTTGGAGCTATTCAGTAAACAAATTTGGAGGTGAACCAGCAGTGAATTTTACGATTGACTATAAAAGATTGTACCAGGTCAGACTGTTGTTTCTTCTAAAGAAGGCAAAATAAAATCTAAGTACCTAAAATTTAGATTATTGTCGGTGTTTACCTTCAACCTCTAAAGGTTTAAAAGGATAGCTGTTTATGTTTTTTTGAGGTGTTGGAAGGAAATATAAACAAATTGAACAGGAGCCAGGTTATTTGTTCTCGGTACCAGTAGCGAATTTAGAAGCCTTACCAGTGAAGATAAGCTACAGATTGCTGAAATGGTTGCAAAGGCTCCCCGGGAAAGAATTTTGATTTTGGCAGGTTCGGCAAGCTTCTTCTTCCCGGTTATGTTTCTTGGGGGGTTTATATTCTTATCGGCCTTTAGTGTAATTGAGCGGTACTGACAGAAATAACTTAAAAAGTACCTTACCAATTTTAAGTTCTCAACTTTATTATGGTATAGTTATTAAACATGGCTTCAAGCAGGGGATGAGGTGTGATATTATCTGTGGAAGAAAAGGTTGAGATTCAAAACCAGGAAATAGATATGATGGTTAAAGCAGCAGAATTGTACTACGTTTCTGGCTTGACTCAGGGAGAAATTGCTAAAATTCTTGGAGTTTCTCGCCAGAAAACGTTTCGTCTGATCAAGAAAGCCCGGGAGATGGGGCTGGTAGAGGTGAAAATTCGAAGACCATCAGAAACGCATGAAAAATTATCTTTTGAGCTGCAAAAAAAATTCTCTTTAAGGGGTGCGCTTGTAGCGAAAGCATATAGTAGCACTTTAGATAGTATTATAAAAGCAATAGCTCAAAGTGGCGCAGGCTATTTTAGGGAACAGCTACAGCCTTACAATACAATAGGTGTTGCTTATGGGAGAACTTTACACGAAGTAATACAATATTTTCCCAAAATTGATGTGCCAGGTATAAAAGTGGTTCAGATGATGGGAGCGTACGGAGGGATAAGGTGGCAAACTCTTGCCATTGAGTTGATTAAAACTCTGGCTGATAAGTTAGGGGGAGAAGCAGTATATCTTTTTGCGCCTGCTTTTGCTGAGAGTTCCGATATTCGTGATGCATTTTTAAGGGAAAGGAGTATTCAGGAAACTTTGAAAATGGCGGAAAGTGTAGACCTTGCTCTGGTGGGAATCGGAGGGATTCAGCGTGAGGCCAGTTTACTCATAGAAACCGGGGATTTGAGAAAAGAGGAAATCGAGGAGCTGGCAAGAGCTGGTGCTGTGGGAGGAATCTGCGGAAACTTTTTTAACGAGGAGGGAGCAATAATTATTGCTAATTTGAATTCAAGAAGAATTGCAGTGCGACTTGAGGAATTGAGAAAAAATAGCAAAAAGGTTATCGGTATTGCTGGAGGCGAAGAGAAAAAAAGAGCTATTCTGGGTGCGTTGAAAGGGCACTGGATTACCCATTTAGTTACTGATGAAAATACTGCTCGATGGCTGCTAGAATATTGATGATTGTTTGGTCTGGAATATAAAATCGATAAAATATAATAGTAGGGGGTGATGAAATTTTGTCATTTCAAAAAGAGGTTAACTGGTTAGAAGCTGGGAAAATAGCCCTAGAAACTTTGGAAAATTTGGGAGGGGTGTTCCTTGTTTCTCAAAATAAAGAAAACCTCCGCCCTAATGTGATGACCATTGGCTGGTTAGAGTTAGGAATAGTGTGGGGAAGACCAGTAATTACCGTTTTAGTTCGGCCCTCCCGTTATACCTTCTCTCTTTTGGAGAAGAATCCCTTTTTTGTAATGAGCGTTCCTCCTCTTTCCTGGAAGAAAGAAATTGACTTCTGTGGTAGCACCTCAGGAAGAGAAGTGGATAAGTTCTCCCGGTGGGGGTTTAACCCCGTTAATATAGGTAATTTCCCCGTTCCAGCTATTGGAGAGTGTGAGGTAGCCTTGGGTTGCGAAATAATACAAAAAACCAGAGTAGAAGCCGGGAGTTTTAGTGCTTCTATTCTCAATAGATTTTATCCCCAGGATGACTACCATTTTATTTATTTTGGCGAGATAAAAGAAAGCTGGAGCAAGGGCTAATTTTAATCCTTGGTTCCAAAAGCTTTTAGAAACTCCATGGGAAGAGGAAAAACTATTGTAGTAGCGTTCTCGGCTGAGATATCATTCAAGGTCTGGAGATAGCGCAACTGCAAGGCAATAGGATTTCTGGCGATGATTTCCGCTGCTTGAGAGAGTTTTTCTGCGGCCTGGAATTCCCCTTCGGCGCTAATTATTTTTGCTCTTCTTTCTCTTTCCGTCTCTGCTTGTCGGGCCATAGCTCTCTTTAATTCTTCAGGAAGAGTTACCTCTTTGATTTCTACTGCTGATACTTTTATCCCCCAGGGATCGGTTTTTTCATCGATTATTTTCTGCAACGCCTCATTTATTTTATCCCGATGGATGAGAAGCTCATCTAACTCTGACTGCCCCACAACGCTGCGCAGAGTGGTTTGAGAAATCAATGAGGTAGCAGATATATAATTTTCTACTTTAGTTACTGCGTCTTCAGGGTTAAGCACTCGAAAATAAACTACGGCATCTACAGTAACAGGAACGTTATCCCGGGTGATAAGAGATTGCTTGGGGACATCCATGGTTAGTACTCTTAAATCTATTTTAATCAATTGGTCCATAAATGGTATGACAAAGAAAAGTCCTGGTCCCTTTGCTCCTATTAAACGCCCCAAACGAAAGATTACCCCTCTTTCGTACTCTCTTACTATCCGAATTGCCGAGGCTAAAATAATAACGGCGATAATCACTATTACCCAGATTACTAAACTCATTTTTATTCCTCCTTTTTAACGATTAAAGTTTGTCCCTCTTTTTGAGATACAACCACCTTTTCCCCTTTTTTAACTGGATTTTCCGCTTTAGACCACCATAGCTCTCCTTCTACTATTATAAAACCTTCAGGATTCAAATCTTCTTTGGCTATGCCTGTCTGTCCGATTAAAGATTCTTTCCCTGTTACTACTTTTTTCTTCATTGCCCTCAGAGCCATACCTAGAGCAAAGGCAAAGAAAACTGTTACACAAATCACTGTGGTAATAATAATGTTCAGCGGCAAAGTTATCCCTCCTTGAACGTCAAAAAGCATTAAGGAGCCGAAAAACAGCGCTACCGCACCTCCTGCAGTCAGTATCCCTATTCCTGGAGTAACCAAAATATCGAGGATAAAAAGTAAAAGTCCTAAAAAGATAAATAGAATACCAGTTAAGTTTATAGGAAAAACGGAAAGGGCGTAGAAAGCCAAAAGAATTAATATAGTTCCAAAAACTCCAGGAATAATAGCTCCAGGATTAGAAAGCTCAAATATGATTCCCAGAGCACCAATTACTAAAAAGAGGTAGGCTAAAGTGGGGTCTAAAAGGAAATGAAGAAATTTTTCCTTTCCCTTCATCTCCACTTCCAAGATATGAGGGTTTTTAATCCCTAATTTTTCTATAACTTCTTCTGGGCTCTCGGCAATCCCATCAATCACACCTTTTTCTTGCGCTTCTTTTTCAGTGAGAGAGAGGCTTTCCCTCACCATTTTTTCTGCTATTTCTGGATTACGTCCTCGAGTTTCTGCTAATGTTTTAATAAAAGAAGCTGAATCATTAACTATTTTTTCACCTACCTCTTGTCCTTCTATGGTTACAGGATGAGCAGCTCCAATAGTGGTATTGGGACTCATAAAAGCATGGTGAGAAGCCATAACAATGAAGCTTCCTGCTGATGCGGCTCGACTACCAGGAGGATAAACATAGGTAATCACCGGAAGAGGAGATTGGAGGATAGCTTTAACTATATTACGCATAGATTCTTCTAATCCTCCTGGAGTATCTAAAAGGATCAAGATGGCTTGAGCTTCTTCTTTTTCTCCCTCTTCTATCAAGCGGACGACAAATTGCTCGGTGACTGGATTGATAACTCCTTCTAATTTGCCTATTACAACTTTTTCTTGAGCTGCGACAAAAGAATTCCAGGAAAGAATAGCAACAACCAATAATAACAGCAAAATAATTTTTAAATTTTTTCTTTTCATTATTTTAATTTTATCATAAAATTGTAGTATAATACAGTTCCTTATTAGAGGAAGAAAGGATGAAGTCTTTTGAATATACTTCTCGTTGCTCCGGGTACGGATAATTTGCAGCGTAAGATGAGAATTGTTCCTTTCCCCCAGGCCAGCTTGCCTCTTCTTGCTGCTTTAACTCCTTCCCAGCATGAAGTAAAAATCATTGATGAACGCCTAGAAAATATAGATTTTGACGAGAAATGGGACGTGGTAGGAATTACAGTTATGACTGCTACTTCCCATCGGGCTTATTATATTGCTGATGAATTTAGAAAAAGAGGGATAAAAGTAGTGTTGGGTGGTATCCACCCTACAGCTTTACCTGATGAAGCTATTCAGCATGCCGATAGCATAGTGATAGGTGAAGCAGAGGGTCTTTGGGAAGAGCTTATAAAAGATTTAGAAAAGGGAGAGTTAAAAAAGTTTTATAGTCACGACTGCCCTCCACCGTTAACCGGGCTTCCTTTCTCTCGCCTGGATTTATTACATAAAAGATATTTGTTAAAACATGTTTTCCAGACCACTCGAGGGTGTCCCCACAATTGTGGATTTTGTTCTGTCTCTACCTTTATGGGAAGAAGATATCGCCATCGTCCAGCAGAAGAAGTAATAAAGGAAATCAGCCTTTACCCTAATTCTCGTATTATTGGCTTTCTGGATGATAATATTGTGGGTAATCCTCGTTACTCCAAGGAGCTTTTTCAAGCCTTAATCCCTTTCCAGAAGAAATGGGTGAGTCAAGGGACTTTGAAGCTGGCAGAAAATGAGGAGCTGTTGAAGATGGCAGCTAAAAGTGGCTGTATTGCTCTTTTTGTGGGTTTTGAGTCCATTAACGAAGATAATCTGAGAAAGATGCATAAAAACTTTAATCAAGTCGATAAATATAAGAGCTTAATAGATAAATTTCACGAATACGGTATTATGATCATTGGTTCTTTTGTTTTTGGTTTTGATGAGGATGACCCTTCTATTTTTCAACGAACTCTTAATTTTTTGGAAGGTGTCAATTTAGATTTTGCCCAGTTTTCCATCCTTACTCCTCTTCCCGGTACAGAGGTTTTTAAACAGTTTTCAGAAGAAAACCGGATTTTTTCTTATGACTGGAGAAAATATGATTTTGCTCATGTAGTTTACCGTCCTCTCCGTATGACTCCTCAAGAACTTCAGGATGGTTATAATTACATTTTCCGTCAATTTTATCCCTTACCCCGGGTGATAAAAAGAACGATGAGAAACTGGAGATATGCTCATTATTTTCTACCAGTCAGCCTTTATTATCATTGGGTGTCTCTTCATCCTAAATCGCTTCCCGAAGAGGTAGCTTCTGCTTTGTTTTCCCTGAAGGATAAAAAGCACTCCCCCGTAATTTAAATAAAGTTTTTCACCCAATGCAACTTTGAAGTTTTGAGATTCATTCAGAAGTGGGATTATTAGGCTGGAACGTATTCCCTCAGCGTTAATAATCAAAATCTTTTCCTATCTCCTACATCTTTTTTCTTGCATCACCAATTAATCTATATGACTTACCAGAGATATCTTTTGCATAAACACACCTACCAGATTGGGAGAGTAACCGCAAATATAATCACGATTGTATTCAGTAATAGCTATCAAGTTAGATTGTATTCAGTAATAGCTATCAAGTTATCAAGTCTCTCCGTCTTTTCTTTCTTATATCCCTTACTGGCCTCATAAACAATTTCTCTTCGTGTCTTCAAGAGATACCTCACTTATAGCCCCTCCCTTAAGAATATTCTCTCTTAAGGGAATAATAATTTAACTTTGATTTTTAGTTGAGGCAACGATACCATTTCACTTTAATTTTAGTTGAGGCAACTCGACCCCTTGACAAATTTTGAAAGGGGTGATATAGTATAACTGCTACGGGTTCTGAGGGATTAGAGAACCAAGAGAGCTGAAGAGTAAAATCTGATGCTCCTAAAGGGATTGTTGAGCTCCAATCCTGGAAGAAAAAATCGAGGTTCAAAGATCTGTTAGAACCCGTAGCTCTTTTTTTTCTTTCTTTTGCCTCTGTTGGTGATTCTCCCGTAATAAATATGAGCAAAATAAAAAAATGGCGAAGACTATTTATCTATAAGTTAGAGCCGCTTCATAACTTTACGAAGATACTATAATAATATTGGGAAAACAAAAATAATCTTCATGGAGCACATCCAAAGGAGGAGAAGGTATGAAAATTGCAGTTGTGTGTGCATCGGGAAGAGTGGGTAGGTTGCTAGTGGAGGAGGCGATATTGAGAGGTCATGAGGTTACAGCGATTGTCCGTAATCCCAGCAAAGCGCCTCAAGCTACAAAAGTTATTGTGAAGGATTTATTCGACCTGACCCTTCCTGATGTAAAGGATTGTGAAGTAGTTATTGATGCGTTTGGTACATGGACACCTGATACTCTTTTTCAGCATAGTACTTCTCTTAAACATCTCTGTGACATACTGAGTGGTAAACCAAATCGTCTGCTTGTTGTTGGTGGTGCAGGAAGTTTGTATGTTAACCCCGAGCATACTATCAGGCTTATGGACACCGAAGATTTTCCTGATGCGTTCAAGCCAGTTGCCTCAAGCATGGCCAAGGCACTTGATGAACTTCGCAATAGAAACGATGTGAGGTGGACTTACGTAAGTCCGGCAGCTGATTTCCGGGTGGATGGTCCTCGCACAGGTAAATACATTCTCGGCGGTGAGGAATTAATTTTGAATTCAAAAGGTGAAAGTGTTATCAGCTACGCTGACTATGCAATAGCTATGATTGATGAAGCTGAAAAAGACAATCATATTGACCAGCGCATCTCTGTGGTTGGGGAATATGATTGACTATATTTTCACAGCTGGGAAGTACAATTAGGACAACGAACGGCTTGAATGGGAATGGTAGTGTGACAATAAGGGCATTCTTTAGTAGCAGGAGAAGGGGCTTCCTCTTTGCGTTGGAACTGGTTAATTGTTCTCACTACCAAAAATAAGGTGAAGGCAATTATTAAAAAAGAAACCAGATGGCTGATGAATAATCCGTAGTTAATGGTTACCGCTCCGGCATCTTTAGCACTGGTAAGGGTCAGGTAAGGTCCCGGGGGGTTACCTGGTTTTAGTACCACAAAAAGATTGGAAAAATCTATTTCTCCTAAAAGGAGTCCTATGGGTGGCATAATCAAATCGGAAACCAGAGATTGAACTAACACTCCAAAGGCGCCACCTACAGCAATACCTACTGCTAAGTCAATAATGTTTCCCCGACTGGCAAATTCTTTAAACTCTTTCATTATTTTAGACATAGAATCATCCCTCCTTTTTTTATTATACAGTTAGAGCATAAAATGGTCAATTCTTAGGGTTGCCCCTGCTAGCGGGCACTCTAGGCTCATTATCCGGTTTGTGTTTTAGCAGTATAAAGATTGTTAAAAGTTCCGAGTTTTGAAAAAAGGTATTTTTTAAGCCAAAGAGGAGATTCCCGCTTACAGAATTATATTCATTTCTCTAAAGCCCCGAGATTCAGTTTTTTCAGGCGAAGAGGCTTAAGCTAAACAGTCTCCCTTTAAGTGAAGATAATAAACGGCGTGGGGTAGAGAGTTATGAGCCCGACGGGCTCATAGCCCGGAGGTCGTCGGTTCGAGTCCGACCCCCGCTACCATTTCTTTTCAAGCTCTGTTGGGTTTGCCAGTTTCACCCTCAGGTCTCTTCAGTTACTCTCGTCTGGCAATTGATGGTCTTTAGCTTCTTTTTCCTCATTTGAATTAATGTTTCTTTGTAGATATGTATCTAATAGAGAGTTGAACATTTTGCCGTGATTGGGATACTTTAGATGAAGTAGCTCATGTAAAATCACTTTAAATCTTACCTCTTTAGGTTCATTCAGTAAAGATTTATCGAAGGTTAATCTACCTCTACTTGAGCAACTAGCCCATTTTCTTTTCATTGTCTGAATATGAATTTCCCGGGGGTTAACTCCTACCTCTTTAGCTAATATTAGAACATCTTCTTTAAACTCTTCAGGAGTTGTCATTCTGTGCTACCTGCCTTAAGTATGTCCATTATGTTCTGAACTACCTCTGAGACTTTGGGAATATCTGTCGGGTATAAATGTAATATAACTTCATAGAGTTTAGACCGGACTTCTCTTTCGTACCTCTCACTTTTTTGCCAGTGGGGATATTTTTCCAACACTTCTCTCATTTGATTTGCCATTGCCTCAGCATCTTGGAAACCTTTTTCTTTCAGCATCCAGTAAATGGTGAAAATATCAGCAGACATACCTTTTTCAATCTGTTCTTTCTGAGCAGAGTTGATTTCATCGATTATTTTTTTTAGCTCTTCCAGCGTTTCCTGGGTGGTTTTTTGCCTGCTCTCATATAGCTTGGCTATTAACTCAGCTCTCTCAGCAATAGAAATCAGATAAGGGGATTGGCCACCTCTTTTCTCAACCGTGAGGGCAATGCTCTTTATCAGATTGAATATTTTTTCCGTGTCAGAGGCTTTGCTTTTTTCAATTCTTCTCAAAGTTTGTTCGTCTATTTCACAGATATCCAATGTAGGTCCAATTACGCCACTTCTGGTATGTTCCTGGACGAGCATAGCGGTCTTTCGGGTAAACTCCCTGTCTATAGGAATCCCCCGCTCATAATTTTCTATAAGACTTTTATACATTCTGGAAAGTGTTTCGTAGTCGTTTACGTAAGGTCTTAAAAAGGCATCCGGTGAAATAATCTCATAAATAGCGGATAGCTCTTTGAAGAATTTATAAAATTCCTTTCTCTTCTCTTCATCTCTGAAGTATTCTAGCACCGCTTCAAATGCCTTATCTTGAGCTTTTCCTTCGATAAGAGTAAGGTATTTCTCTCTGGCCTTTTTCATTTCCTCCGCAAATCTTTTCTTTAAAATCTCAACATCCTGGACAATTCCCTCGATGTCTTGGGAGTCAAAAGCCAGAGCCTTTTCAAGATTGTCGAAAATACCAACAAAGTCGAGAACAAATCCGGAGGACTTTTTTCTTCCTTCATCGTCTTCATAAGGCCTGTTTACTCTGGCAATAGCCTGTAAAAGGATATGGTCTCTCATGGGTTTATCCAGATACATACAATAGAGAATTGGGGCATCAAAACCAGTAAGAAGCTTTTCGGTCACAATCAATATCTTTGGTAGCTCATCGGGCTTTCTGAAAGCATTTCTTATTCTTTTTTCTTCCATTTCTGAAAGATGGTATCTGGATAGCTCGGGTGGGTCGTTGTAAAAGGGGCTATATACAACTTTTGAATAGTCAGGTGGTAAATATTTGTCCAGTTCTTCTTTATACAGAGCACAGGCTTCTCTATCTACGGCAACTACAAAAGCTTTATATCCCATAGGCTCGATATATTTCTGGTAATGGTCAATGATATATCTGGTGACCTTTTCAACTCTTTCTCTATTTTTGAGCATATTTTTAAGGGTTACTGCCTTATCCAGCACTTTGTTGAGTTCCTCAATATCGCTCATTCCTTCAGCTTCAGCCAGGTCGAGGAATTCCCTCTCCAGCACTTCTTTATCAACCTGAAGCTCGTTAGGGGCAAGGGTGTAATATAGAGGGACGGTTGTGCCATCTTCTATGGATTCGGCAATACTGTATTTATCGAGGTATCCCTTAGGCGGATCATCTCTACCGAAGGTGATAAATGTTCCTTTACCATAGCTGGTTTTATCAATGGGAGTGCCTGTGAAACCAATGTACGTTGCATTAGGAATTGCGCCCATCAAAAAATTTCCGAGTTTTCCGCCCGTAGTTCTGTGTGCCTCGTCTACCAGGACAAAAATGTTCTTTCGCAGATTTATATTTTCAACCATATCCTCGAACTTATGAATCATTGTGACAATCAAGCCTCTTCTATCTCGTGAAAGCAAGTCTTGCAGATGCTTTTTGCTTTCCGCGACCTCCACATTTTCAATACCGAGAGCAGCGAGATTTCCAAAAAGCTGGCTTTCCAGCTCATTTCTATCCACGAGCATAATAACTGTTGGATTTTCAAAGACAGGGTTTTCTATTATCTTTTGAGCAGCTACTATCATCGTATAGGTCTTGCCCGAACCCTGGGTATGCCATATCAGGCCTCTTTTCTTTGTTGAATCTTCCGCTCTTTCCACTATCTTACTGACTGCTCTCATCTGGTGAGGCCTTAAGATAACTTTTTTGAGCTCATCATCCTGCCTGGTAAACATTAAGAAATCAACAAGAAGTTTAACCACTCTTTCTCTATCTAAGAATGTTTTAACCAGGCTTTCAAAGTCACCACTGACTTCTTCTTTCCAGTTAAAGAGGAGCTTCTCAGAAGTGTTCCAGGTGGCACTATAGTAATACTTCAAGATGTGAGTCAAGGCATAAACCTGGAGAATAGCCAGAAGCTCAGGGCATTCTCTGTGATACCTTTTCACCTGTTCTAAAGCTTCGCTTATCCCCTCTATCTTATAAGCGGCTTTTGTTTCGATTAGTAAGAGAGGGACGCCGTTTACGAGGAACACGATATCTGGCCTGATAGTCTTAGTCCCGTTGGTGAACTCAAACTCATCCGTTACATGGAAGGTGTTTCTGTCTACATCTTCAGTATCCAGAAATTTTATATTTCTCTCCCGCTTTTCACCGGGAACGAATATCGTTCCTAAGCCTTTGAGATATTTCCAGGCGGTAAAATTACCTTCAATGTTGGGTAGAACAGTTTCCAGCTTTTTAATTACCTCTTCGGCAAGAAGGTGGTCCATAAAGCTGGGGTTGAGTCTTTGCATCTGATTGATGAATATCTCCTTGAATACGAGACCCGTCTTGCCACCTCTCAACCTTAAGGCTTCATCAGGGCTAACATACTCCCATCCCAGCTTTATGAATATCTTGTTTCCATCCTGGGAAATATATTCTGCCGATTGCTCTTTTACATAGTTAATGATAGGTTTCTGAACGGCATATTTTTCCCCTCCCAATGAGCTCATACTCCCACCTCCAGGTTATTGACTCTTATCTTAGCAGTCATAAGATTATATAAAAGAGTCTTAAATAGATCCTCCAGGGCTTTCTTTTTATTCTCCTCTGCTTCAATCTTCTCATCAATGGCAGAGAGCATTGAAGCGATTTTTTGCTGGGTGGGAAGAGGGGGAAGGGGGATCAAGAATGTTTTAAGTTTTGTAGCACTAATATTAGATTGGCTTGCTCCTCTAGTGGCAAGACATTTTAATCTACCTTGAGTTATATCCCAATTAAAATAAAAATTGAAAAGCAAAGGAAAAATTTTACTATCATTCACCCTCAATCTAATTAAGTATGATGCAAAGACAAAATCATCATTCAATGTGAAAACTGATGTTTTCCCAACGAGTTCAAAGCTGTTCGTTCTGTTAAAGAGAATGTCTCCTTTTTCTAATTTAAACCTTCTAAATGTACTTTCATCTAAATTTACAAATTGTAAATCATCGGTTGAAATCGCACCATTTATTAAATTATTCATGCGTAAGATGGGGTATTTGCCAAGCTTTGACCCCCTAATAGATAATCCATATTGTGCCTTCTTTAAAAGATCATAATCCCCCAGTCTCAGCACTTCCCACTCCTCAGGTATCATCCCGATTTCGGTCTCCTTGAGCGGTACATTCTCGGCATCCACAACAGGCACAGGGCCATAGGTAAAGAGGTAGTTCATCATCGATTTTTTGAGGCCCTGGGCGGCGCTTATCACCGCCTCCGTTTTTTCCTTTGCCTCTTGAACGGCAGAGAGAACAGCGGCAATCTTTCGCTGCTCGGGAAGAGGGGGGAGGGGGAAGATAATTTGTTTAATTTCAGATATATTTAATGTTGGATAACCATCCGCTTTTTCTTTTGCAAGTTTTAATTCTCTTAGCAAGTAAAAAAGAAAATCTTGAGTCGCATTCTTTTCATCGGCGATAATAGTACAAAGATGACTTACAACGTAAGCATCGGTTGGAAGCATCGCCCTTTTTTCCAGGTAAATCGTAGCTCCGCTTTTTGGAAAAACAATTGTTCCTTTGGGAAATAATTTTAGTTTATAATCTTGAACTGCTTTATCATTTATTAAGTCATATTCTTTTATTACGCAATCTTCATTATCGATGTGGCTAACTCGGATAAATGGTTTCTCTCCTTTAAAATATTCATCTCCTTGTGGAGCACTACCTCCCGACGAAATTTCAGCTACTTCTCCCAGCCTCACCACTTCCCACTCCTCCGGTAGCGGTCCGAGCTCAGTGATTTTGAAACCTTCTGGTAGGTCTCTATCAAGCTCATTCATTAAATCTCCACCCCCAGCTCCCTGAGAACCTGTTTTAGTTGGGCATCTGCTTTTCTTCTTTCTTCTTCGGCCTCTTTGAGTTGCACAACCGCATCCTCTAAAGGTAGGGTATCATCTTCACCGTTTTGAGCAACATAGCGAGAAGGGCTCAGGTTATAATCATTTCTGGCTGCCTCTTCCCGGGTGATAGTTTTGCTTATGCCCTCTTCTTCTCTCCATTGGAGGTAGATATCAGAAATCTGTTTTATACTCTCATCGGGGAGATAATTTTTGGGTCTACCTTTTTTAAACAGTTTAGAAGCATTAATCAGCAATATCTGCCCTTTTCTCTCAGCTGGTTTAGATTTATTGATTGCTATGATAACTCCTGGTGCCGTCGTGTTATAGAAAAGATTTTCGGGCAGCAATAAAACAGCTTCTACAAAATCTCCTTCGACAAACTCCTTTCTTATATCCCTCTCTCTATTTCTACCTTCGTTTCCGCTGCCTCGGGAAACTGCACCGGTATCGATTACTACAGCCATCTTACCTTTTTCATTTAAAGATGCGAACATATGTTGAATCCAGCCCCAGTCTGCACTGCTGGAAGGAGGATAACCAAAAATGAAGCGATTGTATGGGTCATTCTCATAAGTAGAGGGAGGAAAATTCTGGTTCCACATGGGATTGGCAGTAACCAGGTCAAATTTTCTGAGCGACCCCTCCGGCGTTAAAAATGCAGGCCTCGTCATTGTATCCCCGAGCTCAATATGAGCTTCCATATCGTGAATAAAAGTATTCATCTTAGCTATGGCAAATGTGGAATGCAATATCTCCTGACCATAGAATTTTAGAGGTTCAAGAGAAGAATCTGCTCCATATTTCTCCTTAAACCGCAAATGAGATTTTATCAAAAGACCTCCCGAACCACAGCAGGGGTCGTATATCTCATCCCCGGGCTCCGGGTTCAGGATGTAAGACATCAATATAGCGACTTCTCCGGGGGTATAAAATTCTCCGGCACTCTGCCCGGAACCTTCGGCGAACTTCCGCAATAGATATTCATAAGCCCGCCCTAAAATGTCAGCATCTACATCGCTTAATCCCAGCCGGTATCTACCTAAAACATCTATGAGCTCTTTTAATCTATCATCGCTGATAATTCTCTGTCCTGCAGCAGTGGCATTAAAATCTACTGCGTCTATAACACCTTGAAGTTTGTCATTTTCTCTGGCGATAGTGCGAACAGCATCGGTTAAATATTCTCCAACATTGGTGGTCTGTTTGGCAATTTCCTCCCATCTTGTCTTTTCAGGTAGATAAAAGCGGACGAGGTTATGGTCTTGGGCTAATAACTGTTCAACAATTTCCCTGGAGCAGTACTTTTGGGAGAGCCTATTTATTTCATCATCGAATACGTCGGAAAGCCTTTTTAAAAATACGAGGGGCAGAATATAATCCTTATACTTGGGGGCATCAATGGGGCCTCTAATTTTACAGGCGGCTTCCCATAGCCAGCCCTCCAACGTTTTTACGTCGAGCTCACCTCCGGGCATATTTTAACCTCCCTACCTGAATGTCCAGCCTCTTGAGCTTGACAAAATGAAAAAATGGTTTAATATAATACTTGCCTTAAGCAAGGCAATAAACGGCGCGGGGTAGAGCAGTCAGGAAGCTCGTCGGGCTCATAACCCGGAGGTCGTCGGTTCGAATCCGACCCCCGCTACCATTTCTTCTTCCTTCAGCTCCTGGTTTTCTCCCCAGAGAAGAATTTTCTCTCCCCAAGAAAATAGCTCATTTGTTTCTTCTCCTAAGTCTTCTCCAATTAAACTATCTATAATATTTCCCTTTAAGAACTCCTCCCAGTCTTTTTCTGCCTCTTCTTCTTTCCCCAGTGCCCGGTAAACCAGAGCTCTGAAGCCATAAGCTTTATAGAAGTGGGGATTAATCTTTATTGCTCTGTTGAGGTCTTCTTGAGCCAGTTCGTAATCTTTCTTCTGGTAATAAACTATCCCCCTTCCCAGAAGAGCAGGGTAAAATTCCGGTTCTAAATCAATGGCAGTGGTAAAGTCTTCTATAGTCTCTGCATATTCTCCTTGTTTAATTCGGGCAACTCCTCTCTGGTAGTAAGCGAGGGGAAAATCTTTCTTAAAAGTTAGAGCCTGGGAAAAATCCTGGATAGCTTGAGAATAATCTCCCTGGTGAAAAAAGCACATTCCCCTTAGGAAGTAAGCCTGAGGATGAGAGGGGTTAAGCTCCAAAAAATGATTTATATCAGCCAAAACCTGGTCAGAATAGCTTCTCAATTTTAACAAGATGCGAGCCCGGGCAAGATATACATCGGCCTCTTGAGGGTCAATCTGGGTTACCTGACCGAAGTCTTCCAGTGCTTCCTTGTATTTTCCCTCTTCTGAGTGAGCTACCCCCCGATTGAAAAATGCCTCTTTCAATTGAGGATTCAATTCCACAGCTCTGGTTAAGTCGCTAACTCCTTGTTCTATATCTCCTTTTGATAAATAAGCATTACCCCGGTTGTTATAAGCTTCGGCGAAATCGGGTTTCAACTCAATAGCTTTGGAGTAATCGTCGATGGCTTTATCTATATCTCCTAAATAGTAGTAAACGTTACCTCGGTGAGCGTAAGCTACAGGGTGATGGGGTAACAAATTTATGATGGCGTTGTAAACCTCCAGTGCTTCCGAATATCTTTTATCCCGGATAAGAGAGAAACCCTGGTGGAACAATTCTTGTGCTTCAGGAGGAAGGGGATTTGCTATCTCTATCAGCGAGACATAAATAGCAAAAATTGCTAAAATAATGATAATTGCCAGAACCATTTTTTCACCCCAGAAGATATTTTCTAAATTCTACCACAAAAATTTATAGTTTTTCTATCTGGATATTGCCCTCCACTCCTAAAAACTTTCCTAAAATAATTAAAATCCCTTGAATATCAGTGATTTGCCGGGAAAATTCCAGCACTTTCTTTATATCCTCTTTTTCTCGCACTCGGTTGGCCAAACTGGTAGCCCAGGCATCAGCCACAGCTGACGATTCGGCTACCACGACTACAGCATCTGCTTTACCAAAACTTAAAGAATAACCAACTGTCCCTGAAGAGGTAGCTACTCCCCATTTTTTGCCCGGAGATAACTTAATACCTATCCGAAAGCTAAAAGGAGAATCTTCTCCGGCATACACTGCCACCACTCGAGCTTCCTGAGAAAAGACCAGTAAATCTCCACCATTTTCAATTATTACCTCCTGGCTTTCTTGGCGGAGTTCTTCTCCCACCATTTCATTTATTGCCCCAGCAACAGAAGCCATAGGACCTACTCCGGCTTTTTTTGCTGCTTCTGCCATCATCTGGCATACAGGAGGAGCAAAAGGGGGAGCGGTAACTGGAACTAAAGAATGCAAAAAATCGGGGTCATAACGTAGATAAGCTTCTAAGTTATTTCTTTCCTTTTCTAATCTTTTATAAGCTAAATCTTCCAGGTTTTTCTGTGCTAGAATGAAAAGGTCGCTCTCTTTTATCTGGACAGAAAAAGGCACTAAATCTGGTGCCCTCGTACATTTACGATACCATCTCTCTACATATTCGGTCACAAAAGAGCCTCCATAGCATGAGTGGGACAGGCTAAAACACACATTTCACAGGCAATACATTGAGTTTCGTCATATTTCACCAGGTAGGAAGGCTTTTCCACATACAAAGCCTGAGTGGGGCAAACTCCCACGCAAGAGCCGCAGTGAATACAGCGTTCCTCCACCATTCTTATATCCTGGCTTAAAGATTCGACCTCTAACCCATTTTCTTTCAAAAAACGTAATCCTTCTTCTTGCTTCTTTTTCTCTCCGATTATTTCTATTACCATAAGTCCCTCGCGGTGAGGAGAAATAGAAGCGCGCATAATGTTAAAATGCAGCCCGAACTGAAGAGCTAACTCACACACTAAAGGTCTATCTACCAATTCACCGGGAAACCGCAAAACTACCTTCTGGGAAGAGTTCATGTTTTCACCTCCCTGTCTTTCCATTATTTACCGGTCTTTCGGGAAGATTATGGAATTGAGGTCCTTCTTTTCCCGGAAGAGATAAAACTGGTTGAGTTAAAGTGAAATCTCCTTTTTTGATCCAGTCTTTCAGGATTGAAGCTATTTCCCGGGCTCGGGGGTAACTGGATAAAGAAGCAGTAGGAACTTCTTTCCCTTCTATCTTTATTTTTCCCTGGCGCAACTGAGCGTAGCTCGCATAACCCAATATCTCCCCTGTCCCATTGGGATAAGCGTTGCTGTAATCTATAATGGGAGCTAAGATATCCTCATCTTTTACTGCACAATAATAAAGGGTTTCTTCATCTAAGATAGGAATGGGCACTCCCAGACCCACGGCCATAGAGCAACCATAGCCTCTCATACTCACTCCCCACAACCAATTAGCATTCATTCCTTTCAAATCTCCAATCACTGCTAAAGTTCCTGCTCCTTCTTTGGGGATACCTCGTTCGTTTCTATCTACTCCAGGATTGTGTTGCGTTCCCTGCCAGGCAACATATCCCACTCCCCCTCCCAGAAAGATTCGCGTTCCTACTCCAATTACTCGATAAAAAGGGTCATTGAGTAGAGGAGAAAGCTGTCCAGCGGAGGAATAATTAGCGTTACCTAATTTGGGGAGCAAGACTCCCATATAGGTGTAAAGGGTTTTAGAAGAGAGGTTCACTGCCACATTATAGTTCTGGTAAGCATTACGAGGGTTAAAAAGGTAAGCTTCATTCAAATCCCTCAGGTTAATCCAGGTTACTAACTTTCGCCGGGGGTAACAGTCCGTTCCGTAACTATAGGCTTCAAGAAGCACATCTTTCCCTGCTACCAAGTCCTGAATCACATGACCTCCTCCGTATTTAAATTCTCCAGGGTGGATTTTGTTGAGGGGGTCATCCTGGGCCACCTGTGCTGCTCCAATATAGAAATCTACAGCAGCTAAACCGGAGTAGGCCATTACTCCATTGAGATAGGCTTCACTAACTTTCATCCTGGGTTTGGTGTGCCCAATATTAAAAAAAGCTCCTGAAGAGCACATTACTCCAAAAGTACCGGTGGTCACCACATCTACCTCTTGAGCGACCTTTTCCACTCCTTTTTCCTCTACTAAATCAATTACCTCTTCGGCAGTCACCACTACTGCTTTACCCTGTCGAATTTTTTCATTGATTTCTTCATAAGTCCGGAGTTTTTCTCCCATTTTCTCACCTCCTGCTATTTCTTCCTTATATAACAAAAAACCCCTCGTCGAGGGACGAGGGGTTAATCTCGTGGTACCACCCTATTTCGCTGACGCAAGCCAGCCTCTTTTACACCAAAAGAGTGCAGTCTTTTTAACGGAGACTACCCGTAAACCACTACTTAATTTCGCAGTTTCAACTCCCAGGCCATTTCCCCAGGCTCTGGATACCTGGCTCCCACCTACCCAGGCTCTCTCTAATCCTTTCCCTGGTTACTAATCCCGTTCTCGGTCTTTATTTTATTAAAAGTGAGCTAAATTGTATAATTTCCATCCTCGTTTGTCAAGCACATGGTGGCTCTAGATAGTGTCAACTCATTGTAGGAGTACTTTTATTTTTCCCTCTGTTATTAGCTTTTGAGACTCTCTCCATTCAGTATTAGATAGTATCATAAGAACCACCCATCCAGGAAAAGTCTTTAGTTAACTCTTTAAGAACCTAATTTCCCGGAAAATTATAACTATGTTTTTGGGTCAATCCCCAGACTCTC
>DAOSVE010000084.1:0-7348 GCA_035593465.1 Candidatus Atribacteria bacterium
GATGGAAGACCACAGCTACTTCGTCGGGCATATTAACAGCAGTAAAATTGGATTTGTGATTTTATCAGTCTTTCTTAGCTCTAAGACGCTTTCCCAGCTCTCAGGTTGCGGAAGTTTTACTACTTGCCCCACAAAAATCGCCTCTTTCTGGGAGTCGATTTTATAGTCGACGGACTCGTGCTTTTAGAGAAAGTGGGAAATCACAAGAGAGGCTCTATAGAGCTCTGGTGAGCCGTGCAGGAATCGAACCTGCGACACCCGGATTAAAAGTTGTGGGCATAGGGTTTTTTATACACTTTACGATGTCCTGAAGGTGCTTAAAATAAGGATTTTTTATTTTGGAGTTTTTTAAATTCTTTACTGGTTGCTGTCAAAATTGCTGTCAAGGTAAAAAAATGATGGAGCAAAAAATTCTACGCTGAAGAGGGTTGATTTATTTTGGCATACTACCAAATTTTCTATGGGTTGCTTCAAAAATTACCAGCTGGATCTATTCTTTACCACCATACTTCTTTTTAGATATTTTTTTCCACACAATTTGGTATAGAGCCAAATAGCCATTGAAATCAGAAAAGGATTCTGGGATAATAAGAAAGATTTTGCAGGCTCCAGGGAAATGTGAAAAGAAAACATCAGAATAAGAAAAATGCTCAAGCAAAAGGATGCTCAACATGATCGTAAAAAATGAATTGGTCATAATTGATATGATTTCAGCTATTCTCGTAACTCTAATTCTTTTTACTGAGGAACGAATACTACGAATCATTCTTGGTCTTCCTTTTATCCTTTTCTTTCCTGGTTATGTCCTTATTGCTGCTTTGTTTGTTAGGAAAAAAGACCTTAGCTCTATTGAACGAGTAGCTTTAAGTTTTGGCCTAAGCATCGCTATAGTTCCTCTAATAGGTCTAATGTTGAACTATACCCCCTGGGGAATAAGAACCACACCTGTTCTTATTTCTTTGTTTCTTTTTATTTTACTGCTTTCTTGTGTAGCAATTTTCCACCGTTCTCGAGTTCCAGAAGAAGAGTGCTTTTGCCTCTCCTTGCAAATGATCTCTACAGCTAAAGAAAAAAATTCCCTTTTAGACCGAGCGCTTTCGATAATACTGATTATCTCCATTCTCCTGGCTATAGGCACTTTGATTTATGTTATTGCCACACCCAAGGTGGGAGAGCGATTTACTGAATTTTATCTCCTAGGGCCGGGGGGAATGGCTGAGGGCTATCCCCGTGAACTGGCACCGGGAGAAGAAGGGAAAGTCATCATAGGGATAGTAAATCGGGAATATGAAGAAGTTACATACACAATCACTGTTCGAGCAATTCAAGAGACAGGTGAGAGCAAGAAAGAAAAAAGCTTGTCCATTTTAGGACCATTCACTTTAAAGCATGAAGAAAAATGGGAAAAGCCCTTTGTTTTTTCGCTGTCAGAAAAAGGAGAAAACATTAAAATAGAATTCTTACTCTTTCGGGAAGATAAAGAAGAACCCTACCTTAGTCTTCACCTGTGGGTAACGGTTTCATAATTCTTTTCCCTAATCTTTATCTCTTATTTTACCCCCATCTCTCGTCTTTAAAAGCAACTTCATTAGCCCCCTGAGGCCACCCAAGCCTTGCATAATTGAGCTGTAATTCATATCCCGTCGCAGGAAAAAACGACATCCTCTCCATACTATTTCTTCTCGCTTCAACATCTCAAAAAATAATGCCGGGAAAGTAGCAAAAAGCCGCGAAAATTTTTGAGCTATCTCGAGCTCTGGCACAATATGCTGGTTAACAGCCTGCTGATACGACAAAAGGTCGGAGTTTCCTTCGGCAATAGCAAGAGTTATAGTCTGAGCAGCCAGTTGAGCACTCCAGATAGCGTTATAAATTCCCTCCCCTATCAGGGGGTCAACTAATCCAGCAGCGTCACCAACTAATGCTGTCCTACCCTCGCAAACAATAGGGTTACCTCTTGAGATGGGTAAGAGTGCGGTATCTTCTCGAAGAGTTATTTCTTTATCTAAACCGTAGGAAACCAAAAAGTCGTGGTAGTGCTTTTTCAAATTTTTAGCTCCCGAGCTCAGGCAGGCCATCCCCACAGAAAGATGCTGAAGCTTAGGGAATATCCAGGCATAACCTCTATTCACTCTCCCAAAATCCAGAATAACTTGTGACTTTACCTTAGCCAAAATCTCTTCTTCTACCTCAATTTCCCTCTGGATAGCAACAATCCATTCCCGTCTGGTTTGTAGTTTCAACTCCCGAGCAACCAAACTATTAGCGCCATCAGCACCAACAAGATATTGAGCGCTAAAATCACCCCCGGAAGTGGAAACCTCTATCCCCTTATCATTTATCTTGATTTGAGTAGCTTCACTTTCTTCAAACACCGCTGCTCCTGCTTCTTTAGCACGCTGAACCAGAGCATAATCAAACCTATCTCGCATGACAGTATACATAAGAGGACTAGAATGTTCTCCGTGAAAGGGAGTTTTTCCCTGAAAGCTAATATAAACTCTCGTAATGGTATTCTCAACCAGCCCTTGAAGGTCAATATCCAGCAACTTAGCAGCACCAACACTAACTCCCCCGGCACAGCATTTATAGCGGGGTAAACGCTGCTTTTCTAAAATAGCTACCTCTATTCCCTTTTTTGCTAACTCATAGGCTGCAACTGACCCCGCAGGTCCAGAACCAACGACGATTACCTGATACTCCCGTCTCATTTAATGCTCCTCTTGTAACCCGGTATAGCTTACCTTACCCAGGACCTGAAGCTGAGGTAGATATCTGGTTGCTGAAATTGATATTGGTCCAATAATAAGTCTTGCCGATTCCAAAACTCCCACTACCTGATAGGCCCCAGGTTCGCTCTCCGGGGGAAACTGGAGAGGGACAGTGCTCGATAGTTCAATTTGTTCCCCTCTTCTAGGGAAGGGATTAACGTTTAAAGTGTAGCCAGGGTTCAATATTATATCGTTACCTGCTTCATTATTATCTAACTCTCGCCGAGCTACAATACGGCTGGTGATTCTGGCTCCCCGAGGTGATATAGGTAAATTCCCTTTGTATATTACCTCACTCTTTATTAGAGCAAAAAAGGTCTCGCCTTTGCTAATTTCTGTTTCACTCAGTTGAGCCTGATAAGTGAAAGAGAAAAAATCCCCCAGACTCTGAGCAATCAACTGGCCACTACCTGCAACCAATCCTGAGTAAAACACTATGCTAAAAACGATCAATCTTAAAATTGTTGTCCCCAACTGCACATTTTTCATAAGCTATTTCCCCTTTTTTCGTAAAAATAGCTTAACAATAAGATAAGGCTACTTAGTTTTTTCACATTCACACTCACTTTCACTCTCTTCTCAATATTATTTTATAGCATAAAGTTCTTTTTACAAGATTCAGTTTTTGTTATCTCATCTTATACTGGATAGTTCTATTTTTTCTGTTTTAGGCTTATAAGGGGCATAATCAGAGTGAAAATACAGTAAATAACCAGGCTCCAAGCAACCAGAAAGGGTTGAATATTTACTTTACTTTTTGATAATGATAGATTAACACCAGGAAGATTGTAAATCCAATGAGTTCCGGAATGTATACCCCCGGGTCACTCATTAATTCGGCCAGCCACGTATGTAACCACTGCTGACTATTTTCTTTAGGAAAAGACCAGCCAAAAGCTGGCCACAAGAATGTGTCGGGTTGTAACCATAGCTCATCCAGGATATCATGACCCAGGCATCCCAGAGCGGTAATAATCCCGGTGTTGGAATGAAAACGAAACCAAAAATAACCCCCGATTACAAAAAGACTGAGAAGAAAAAGCAAGGTATGGGCATAGATTCTTCCATTTCCAATGGTATCTTTGAGGATTATCCCACCTAAAGGCTTGTCGATGATATCAGGAAGCATTGAGCCAATGAGGATGGTGGGATAGTAAAACATTAGATTTAATGGTTTTTTAGTTAGCCAGCGATAAACTGAAGCTCCCGCTTCAAAAGAGCCCAGAGTTATTCCTAAATGTCCAAATAGCAGCATTCGCTTTCCCAAGTTCTTTCCTGGATTCTATACGTTGTCACCTTTTTTATATTTCAATTCCTCCCAAATTTCCAGCTTTTTGCCCTTTGGAATATACATCATGATAGCATATATAAATATTATAGTTACCCACAAAAATCTACTGTAGTGTACATCTATTTATTGTTTCACTCTTCTTAGCTTTGAGTTTGAATTGTAACAATCCGTTGATGTCACCATTAACCTCGCCTGGCAGCCTATGGCAAAAACTTAAAAAGCATAAAAGGTGGAGAAGGCTAAAACCATAACGCTGGGGAAATACACCCAAAAAAAGAGGTAATTCAAAACTTATAAAATAGACATACATCTGGAGTATAAAAAGGAAGTATGCTCTATAAAAATAGTACTTTTCTAACAGCTTCTTGTTTACTTGACATTGATAAACACTTTCTTGTAATATACTTTTGTGAGGTATTTCCTAAAGGGGAGATAGAAAAATCTGTAGATATGAGAGGTAAGAAAGAGTAGAATAAATTTTGTTCTTAAAAAGAAGTTTTGTTTTCTGTCTAAGTTTACTGGAGGGAGGATATTATGAAAAATTTTGTAGCAATAATGTTATTGATTCTGTTCGTCTTTACTCTGCCCGTTCTGGCCAATCCTTTAGCTGATGTACCTTTAAATCATTGGGCTTATGATGCAGTGCAGAGCTTAGCAGCCAGCGGCATTGTTATTGGTTATCCTGATGGTACTTTTGGTGGCAACCGAACTTTAACTCGTAATGAATTTGCTGTGGCCATTGCCCGGGCGATTGGCTATCTGGAAAGTTCTATGGATAGTGCTAATCTCGCTACTCAGGAAGACCTGGAACTCCTGGAAAAGCTTATTCAGGAGTTTGCTGACGAGCTGCAGAAGCTTGGCGTTACGGTAGAGGATATAAAAAATGTGGTAGGTGAAAATAGTCAGGCTATCCAGGCATTAAATTCCCGGGTTTCTGAGCTGGAAAGTTATGCTGAACCTTTGAAAGTGACTGGAGAGCTCACTACCAAATACACTGGTTATGTACCGGCCGATCCAGATTCTACAGAAAAAGAGGGTTGTGAAAAATGGCCCAAAACCGGGTATCGCTTAGAGGACCAGGTTGATTTTCATTTACTGGCTACTATCAATGAGTTTACTACCTCTGGCTTGACTCTTACTGTCACCGATACTTTCACCGATAACCCCTCCGTCTCCGCCGACCATTTTTATGTAGAGTATAAGCAAGACCCCTGGTACATCCGGTTTGGTAGAGTCCAGCTAAAGAGGTTCGATTTAGGGCTGGTTTTGGGTTTGTATCGACCGGCAGATCCGGAAAGCTCTTATGCTCTTGATTTTGATGGCTTCTATATAGCCTATCAGCCGGAAGGAAGTGAGGTAGCGTGGAAAGCGGTAGGTAGCCCTAACGATTTCTATATGGTAAGGGCAGAATGGGAAGATACGGCTCTGGCTCTGACCTGGATGCCAGAAGGTGATGAGCTATACAGTCCAGAAAACTCCGACCTCATCGTCAGCGCTGCAATGAAGACTGATTTTAATCAATCGGATGTCCGGATGACTCTAGAGGGAGCCTATGGCGTTTTATCTGATACTTATGGCCTGGCTGGAGAGTTAGCTTTCAAAGTCAAGGAAAATGCTACTATTACTCTTTCAGGTCGCTATATTACTGAAGGTTTTACACCGGTATCGTCTCAGTATATAGAGTGGGTAAATGATACCTGTGGAACTGAACAGCGTATCAGCCGGTGGGATGCCAGTAATCGGATGATCTTTACTCTTCCGGGGAACTTTCAGCTCTCCGGGCAAGGGAAAGACCAGGAACAATGGAAATTGAGTTTTGGTTATACCTATGGAGAAAAAACCACTACTGGAGAAAAGATTTCGGATGAAGTGAACGCCACTTTGACTTATATCCCTGCTCAACCGGTAAGTGGAGAAAGCGCTACTCTACGAGTTAACTACTACATGATGAAAGATAATTACGGAGTTTTTGGTGGATACCGAAATTACCCCCTGGAAATTCAAAACGAAAGTCAAGAAGCTTATATAAGTGCAAATGTTCAGTATGTTCCTGATTCTTCAGAAATAACTGCGGTGGGAGAACTAAGGTATCGCTGGCTGGAAGAGAAAACTACCCTTACTTTTCAGGGGCGTTATGATTCCTCTCCCAAGAAAGAGGACTTTTCTACCTGGGGCTTGCTGACTAATTTGGAATGGGAAATGGCCAAAAATACCCGGCTCAGCTTAGGTTATGAGCTGAATACCTGGGATGGTAGCCTTTTCGCTTATGATGACGATAGAGGGATTATTGATAAAGCTGGTACTATGAAAGCAGAGCTTAAAGTGAGCTTCTAAACTTTCCTACCTCTTAGGGAGTAAGTTGATGGGGAAATCCTCGATTGGGAGAGGTAAGGGAGTTTTATATTTTGCCCTTCCATTCCCTCAGGTTATAAGGGGGCGTTGTCTTTCCTGTCTAAAGAAGGAGGGAGGAGGTTGGGGATACCCTCTTTTATAGAATAGTTGTGACCACACTTCCGGCAATAGAGACTTCCTTCTAAAACTTCTCCCGAGGCATTTTTCTCCTTTATAGTTAGTTCTAAATTTGTCTTGCACACGGGACAGGCTAAAATATCAACCAGTTCCTTCTTCATTATAGTCATTCCTCCTTATATCGAGAAAGATCTTTCCCGATAATCATTTGTCTTATATTATAGTTTTGGTTCTTCTATTTGTCACCCCGGCAACTTTCGAGCCGTTTTTAGCCTGTCCCTGAATGGTTCTGTCATCCCCTTGTCCATCATTCCTGAGTGTTTCTATCGACTATAAGGGGGTTTACCCCCTTTATAACCCCCGGAAAAGCGTAAAAACCTAAAAACAAACACGGAAAATACTACTAGTGGGAAAAATCTCCACCAGTAGTATTTAGATTCCCGATAAAAAATTTCGGGAATGACAAAACTAGGGGGAAACCTCGAATTCTTTTTCCATCTCTTTTTTCCTGTCATCGCGAGGAGCAGGACAGTCTGCGACGTAAACTAAAAAAGCAAAATAGATAAGAAAAAATTGGAACGATTACGCTGGAGAAAAGAGCCTCAGCGACGTGGCTATCTCACTTTTCGCTCCTTTTTCCTTCTAGGAATAGCTCTACATACTTTTTCCCTCGACTCTCTTTTATTTCCTTCTCCCTTGAATCCTTTCCTTTTCCCTCGCCCTTTGCTGGAGAGCCCCACATATTCCTTCCCTCGCCCTCCGAGGGAGAGGGTTAGGGTGAGGGTGTCTTCTTGCCGTCATTCCTGAATGTTTCTAT
>DAOSVE010000085.1:0-7320 GCA_035593465.1 Candidatus Atribacteria bacterium
AAAGTGATTGTCAACAGAAAATGGAAAAAAATTAAGGGCTGAAACGATTAGAAATGTTTAGTTTATAAATGTTTAAAACGACAAGGATAAGTTGGTTGGTAAAGCTAATAAATAATTTTCAATTTTTTATTTAGAACCTAAAAGTGTACTTATTGAAAGAAGAATAAACTCCTTGGGAGTTTGAAAAATAATAATACTGCGAACCCCAAGGAGAACGTATCGCATGACCTGTTAGCCAATAAATATTGGATTAGTCAAGGCTATAAGCTCTTCTCTCTTCCAGAATTCCAGGTATATATATCCTGGCTCATCAAGGTCGAGAGGTATTTCTCCGTAGCTTGTGTTCTTGATAGACTTAGTTTCTTCTCCATTATAGATTATTTTAAGGTCAGCATCTTTAGAGATTGAATAACTTAAGATAAAAGGAGCATCAGAAATATCTATAGTGTCTCCAATTTTTGCAGTGTTAATCTTAAACTCCACCTCTGGCTCCCTGGTAATATATACTCTTCCTTCTTTTACGGAACGTAGTATATTTTCTAAAGTTAGTTCCTCAAGCCAGACATATGTCATGGGCACATCTGGATTAATATCCTGTAATGAATGAACGTCCGTTGAGCCTATTCCCACTATTTTATAGCCCTGATTCAGGAGATTCCGCCAGAGCTTTAGAGCCTCTGTATTTTCGTGTCTTCTTCTATTGAATGTTCCTGCCCATATTTCTAAAGCATCTACAGAATTCCAATCTACGTCCATTATTAACCTGCAGCCTGTACATACCGGATCACCTACGGTGAATGGATGAGCAACACAGAAGAGCCCTCCCTGATTATGAACTAAATCAGAAACCTCCCCTATACCTTTGTAGGGGTCTATCTTGCTCCAGTCTATGTATTTGGTTACGCCAAAAGCAGTAAAGTGCCCCCAGAAGGTAGAGAGTTCGATACCAGGTAATAAAGGGAATTTTTCATTCTGGGCAGTCTCCCAACCGGAAATCTTATTGTGGTCTGTAAGAAAGATAAAATCAAGTTTTCTATCAATAGCATTCTGAACCAATTCTTCTATAGACAAGCTCCCGTCACTGTGGTTAGAGTGAGAATGAAAGTCTCCTTTAACCCATCCTCTCTTCTGTTCACAGGTATTCAAAACAGGCTGATATGGCTTGGCCAGCTCTGGAAGGCCGAAGGTTTCTTCTTTATTGTTTATTTCAATCCTCAATTTCAGTCTGCAGAAATTCACAACAGCATGGGTTTCAACCACTAATTTCCAGGTTCCGGGATAGATGTCACCAGTAACACACCCTAAAGAGCTTAAACTTCTACCTATCTTTATAGGTATTCCTTTAGAAATTCTACTATCACCACTTCCTCTAAAATTACCAAGGGAATCAAATATTCTAAAATTCAGAAGATTTCGGATAGGGATAAACTCTTTCAGGCTTTTTTCTAAAAGCTGCTGAGATAAGGTGTCAACGTTCAGAGGCACATCCCCCTGGTTCAGATAGACTCTTAAGCATTCCCTGACTAATATTTTAGATTTCTCTTCATCAATGGTTTCAGGATAATATGCTCCGTAAATTACTATTTCCTCTGCACCTTCATTTACATCAAAGGTTATAGGGAAGTGTTGCTTATTATCTTTTTCTGTAAAATTGAAACTAAAGAAATATTCTTGCCTCATTTCTACCCCGCTCAGGATGAATCCGCCTCATTATAGTTTTTATAGTTAACCGCAAAATCCATTACAAATACTATAAAGGGGAGTGCCCCTTTATAATCCCCCAAAAAACAAAAAAATACAAAAAGAAAAAGACTACTGAGGAAAGAAAAACGCTTTCCTCAGTATAAGGGGGGAAAGAATTCCCCCTTATGAATCCCCTTTCTTTTTCTTCCCTCGCCTTCAATGGAAGAACCCCACATATTCCTTCCCTCGCCCTCGAAGGGAGAGGGTTAGGGTGAGGGTGAAAGCTATAAGAAAGCTTTGCCCCTTTATAATCCCCCAAAAGCAAGGAACAAAGAAACAAAAGGCTACTGGAAATATTATATAGTATCCCGCAGTACATAGCGACCTTGAGTTTTTGACTTTCGATATAATTTACTTTTTAAAGTTTTTAACATTTTAATCAGTTTTGCGGGATACTATATATGAAACTCCTTCAAGCATTTTTGGGGCTTTATAATAAAGTGTGCAGAAAAAATATCTAAAAAAGTATGAAGTAAACAAAAGGGTCTAAAATAGCAGAAATCTGTAGAAAGCAAGAGATATTTAAGCTTTGCATTACGAATGATAGGATAAACTTCCTGATACAGATATAAATCCAGGAAGAACTCCTGACCTCTATGCTTTTGAGGAGTAAAATATGTCTTGACAAACCAGTCGTGCTACATTTAAATCTAAAATAAAAGGGAGACAAAATGAAGTGTACTCGATGTAAAAAAGAAGCTCTGGTCAAGATAAAAAGACATAATGTTAAGTTTTGTGGGGATTGTTTTGACATTTTTTTCTCCCGCCAGGTAGAATCAGCCATAAAAAGAGAAAAAATGTTTTCTCGGGAAGAGAAAGTGCTAATCGGGGTATCAGGGGGCAAAGACAGCATGTCTCTGTGGCACTACCTCCAAAAAGCAGGATATGAGGTAGCAGCTATTCATTTCGATTTAGGGATAGAAGAGCACTCTCAGAAGTCTCGCCAGATAGTAGAAGAATTCGCTTCTCAACACTCTCTTCCCTTAGAAATCATAGAGGTTAAAAAAGAGATAGGGTTTTCTATTCCGGAGATTAAAAAGCGGATCCCCTATCGTCCTGTCTGTTCTATGTGTGGCCTCATTAAAAGGTATCTTTTAAACTTCTGGTCTTTCAAGGAACATTTTTCAGTTTATGCCACCGGTCATAATTTAGATGATGAAGCAGCCACCCTTTTAGGTAATGTTTTACATTGGCAAACAGATTACCTATCTCATCAGTCTCCTACTCTTCCCAGCCCTCACCCTAAAATGGTGAAAAAAGTAAAGCCTTTTTACACTCTCACCGAAGAGGAAATAACGATTTATGCTCACTTGCATAACATCCCTTTCTTAGAAGAAAGATGCCCACTCTCAGAAAGAGCCAAGAGCTGGGATTACAAAGAAGCGTTGAACTTCCTGGAAGACAAATCTCCCGGCACCAAGCATATGTTCTGGTTAGGATTTTTAGAAACCGGGCAAAAATATTTTCGACAGGAAGAGCCGCCTCTTTATTTGCGAGAGTGCTCTATTTGTAGTATGCCCACCACTCAAGAGGTTTGTTCTTTCTGTCGGCTAATGCAAAAAGTAAAAGAAAGGGAGGAAACGCATCTTGATTATAATGGCAGTAAATAGTGGTGGCTCATCTATCAAGTATGAACTCTTTTCCATAGAAGAAGATAAAGAAAGGTCTCTCGCCCGGGGGAGCGTAAAAAGATTATACCGTTCTGATTCCTTCTGGGAAGGAGAGAAAGAAGGAACAAAGACTAAAAAAGAAGTTCCCCACCTCGACCACGAAAAAGGTCTGCGTCTGATAATCGATGTCTTAACTCAGGAAGGTCCTCTACGCAATATCCAGGAGATCGAAGCAGTGGGCATAAAGCTCATCAACGGGGGAGCAAAGGTTACTCAAACCTCTTTTATCGACTCCGGCGTTATCCAGGCTCTCCAGGACCTCTCCGGGGTAACTTCAGTCCACAATCCTCCTTCTCTTTTAGCCATAGAAATGTTTCAAAAGATCCTTCCTCAGACTCCTTTAGTAGGAGTTTTTGAAACCAATTTTCACCTTTCTATACCCCTACCCTACCGCACTTATGGTCTACCCTGGGAATTAAGTCAGAAGTACGGTTTAGAAAAATTAGGATTTCATGGTAATTCCCACCGCTACATAGCTGAGAGGATTATCGCTCTTACTTCTCAAAGCCAAAAAGTAATAAGCTGTCACTTAGGAAGTGGATGTAGTGTCTGTGCCATAAAAGAGGGGAAGTCTTTAGATGTCTCGAGTGGCTTTACTCCTCAAAGCGGAACTATTATGTCCACTCGCCCGGGAGACTTTGACCCCCAGATAATCACTTATCTGGAAGAAAAAGGAGGGTTTTCCTATCAGGAAATCAACCGTATTCTAACTAAAGAATCCGGACTTTTAGGAATATCAGGGTTAAGTGGAGAAATGTGGGAACTGGAGGAGTTATCCCAAAAAGGAGAAGAGAGAGCAAAATTAGCGATAGAAGTATTTATCTATCAGGTTAAAAAATATATCGGAGCCTTCACTGCCCTCTTGAACGGTTTAGATAGTCTGGTTTTTACTGGAGGAATAGGAGAAAACGATAGTTTCATCCGGGAAAAAATTTGTGGCAATCTTTCCTATTTAGGAATAAATTTTGATCGGGAGAAAAATCAAGAAATCAAAGGAAAAGAAGGTAAAATAAGCTCTTCTACTTCTCCGGTTGAGGTATGGATTATACCTACTAACGAAGAACTAATGGTCGCCCGAGAGACGGCCAGGATAGTTAAAGAAAGGAGAAAATAAAATGACTTCCGGTGAATATCATGACCAGGGATTTAACTGTTGTGAATCTATTCTCCAAGGTCTAGGAGATTATTTAGGAGTAAAGAGCGATTTAATTCCTTCCATTGCTACCGGCTTTGGAGGAGGAATTGGACACACGGGAGGGATTTGTGGAGCAATAACCGGAGCAGTGATGGCTCTGGGAATAAAATATGGAAGAAAAGACCCCCGGGACAAGGAAAAAAGGGACTGGTTCTACAAAATGGTAGAAAATTTCCTGCAAGATGCAGAAAAAGAGTTAGGTAGCCTGAGCTGTCGAGACCTCATTGGTCTCACCTTAAATACTGATGAAACGATGAAAATCTACCGGGAGAAAAATCTGCGCAGAAAATGCCATGAGATAATTAGCCAGGTAGAAAAATTGGCCCAGGCTTATCTATCTCTCAGCTATAGTTAATCGCAAAAGACAGCCTGCGGCGCAAGACTAAAAAAAATAAAAAAACAGAAAAACCACTGAGGAAGAGAAACATCTTCCTCAAGCTCTCGATAACAGTTAATCACAGTGAGATTTTGTGGTTAACTATGACATCATCTTGAACTTATATGACTAGGTTTACAGTGTTTAGATGATATAGTTTAATCTACCAGGTAGTTAGTATTTATTCCTTTTTGTCAATTTGATTCATCTCCAAAACCTCTTTTGGTGTTGAGATCAGATAGATATGGGTAATGGTGAGATAACCCCCAAAAGGCAAAAAAATAAATACAAAAAGAAAAGACCACCGTAGAAATTATAGTATCCCTAAGTACTTTGCTATCTTTTAACTTCCTGTTGAATTTGTTTTTTTAAAGTTTTTAACAGTTTACAGATTTTGCGGGATACTATAATTTAGCTTCTCTCCCGATAAAAAGGAGCTAAAAGAGGAGGAAGTTTTGTATATTGGGAAAAAAGTTCCTCATATATTTCTTTCTGAGGAGAAGGCTCCCACACTGTGGTTTCCATTTTCACCCGGCTTTTAGCTTCCTCCAGGTTTTTTACTATTCCTGCCCCCACCTGAGAAAAAAGAGAGGCTCCTAAAACAGTAGCTTCTTGGCAAGATGTGGTAACCACGGGAAGATTTAATACATCAGCTCTGATCTGATTCCATAGTTTATTTTTGGACCCTCCTCCTACCACTCGCACTCTTTGGGGATTATAGCCAAAAGCTTCCTCTAAAGCTAAAACAGCTTCTTTCAATTGAAAAGATAAACCTTCCAGAGTAGCGCGAAAGACTTGTCCTCGGTCAGAGGTTAACTCCAGCCCTAAAATAGTACCTTGAGTGGCATAAGGTTTAGTAGGACCAGAAGGCATAAAAGCAGGAATTACCACTATTCCTCCTGCACCAGGGGAAATAGAGCGGGCAGACTCTATCATTACATCATAGATATTTTTCTCATCTTTGATGTCAGAGAAAAAGTTCCTTCTCACCCATTCTACTACTCCTCCAGCCATCATGAGCATCTGGGGGTTCCACAAATTCTCTTCAGCATCTAATTCTGTTAGACCTCCCTGCTCAAAAAAAGAAGAAGAATCTCGATAATAGGGAAGGCGCAGCGCAGAAATCTCCCAGGTGCCAGAACTTAATACCAATTCCTCTGGAGAAGCTAAAGAACCCACTATGGCAAACTGGGTGTCATGGCCGGCTGCTATAACTGGTGTACCCCGGGGGATTCCGGTTTCCTCACTTGTCTTAGAATGAACCCTTCCAATAACCTCACCAGGACACTGAAGAGGAGGGAAAAAGGAAGGGGATAAACCTACTAGAGAAAGTAAGTCCTGAGACCAGCATTTTCTCTCTATATCTAACATCATAGTGGTAGAGGCAGAGGTGAAATCCATACTCATTTCTCCGCAAAGTTTGAAACTCAAGATACCAGGCATCATCAAAAAAGTGTCAGCTTCATCTAAAGAGCAAGGAGCATTTTCTCGCAACCAGAGAAGTTTGAATATAGTATTGAAAGGTATTATCTGATATCCAGTAATACGAAAAATCTCCCGAGGACTAAGAAAATTGGTGATTTCTTTAGCCTGAGGAGCAGTCCTCTGGCACTGCCAGGAGATAACCGGATAGGTAAGCGTCCCATCCCTGCGAAGAGGTGCTCCATCCGCTCCAAAAGTAGTAACAGTAACAGCCAAAATTTCCCTTCCTACTTCACTAATAACCTGCCGGATGGCTAAAGTAAACTTTCTCCAGATTTCCTCCACATCCCAGATGAGGAAGTCTTTTTCCCCTTCCTGAGGAGAAGGAGCATTAGGAAAAGAAGAAAGACCTAATATTTCTCCTTTTTCACTAACTGCCACGGCTCTAAGGCTGGTAGCTCCACAATCTAAAACTAAACTATATCTTTCCATGATCTCCCCCCCTGAAAAAACATATATTCCGGTAATAATTAATCCTTAGAGATCAGTGCTTCAACAAAAGTATTACGCACCTGACTAAAGACAAATTCTCCCTGAAACACCGGACCTCTTGCTAAATTGTTTTTATAAGATAGTCCACATCTAAAATCGTAGTGCATGGTGGACTGAGAACGTCCCTTCCATCTCCAATGAAGCCAGGAATAAAAGATAAAACTCCAAAAAGATAAAAACTTTCTCTCTGGGACTTCAATAATTAAGATTAATCTCCCGATAAAACCACTCTTAGATAGGATTTAGCTATTCACAAATTACGAATGCGCTCCCCAATATCTTTTGATTGAAATTATTCTATCAATTCTGTCAATGTTCTTCTATTCTGGTGAAGAATCATTTCTTTTAAGGTATAATGGTAC
>DAOSVE010000086.1:0-7292 GCA_035593465.1 Candidatus Atribacteria bacterium
TAATGGATTTTGCGGTTAACTATAAAAGGCCAAATAATTTAGGAACGGGCAATCTTAGTGGCTTCTGGACATCCTGGGTCGGCATAAAGATTTTCAGGAATGAGAAAAAAAGGGAAAGAAAGTATAAGGGTTTTGGTTATCTATTTTATAGTAAAATAGGTGTAGGAGGTGAGGAAATTGAAAATTCGTTGGTTTGGGCATTCTTGCTTTCTGGTGACGAGCGGAGATATCAAAATAGTCTTCGACCCTTTTGATAACACTGTAGGTTATCCTCTTCCCCAGGTGGAAGCAAATTTAGTAGTGGTGAGCCATGACCACTTTGACCACAATAATGTTTCTGTGGTGCAGGGGCACCCTGAGATAATTAAAAAACCAGGAGTTTATGAAAAAGACGGGATTAAAATAGAAATTTTTTCCACTTTTCATGATGAGGTGGGAGGGAAAAAACGAGGCAAAAATAATGTTGCCCGATTGGAATTAGAAGAGATGTCTCTCATTCATACTGGAGATTTAGGAATAATACCTCCAGATGAGGAGCTCTCTTCCTGGAAACCAGTAGATATTTTATTACTTCCCGTGGGTGGAGTTTTCACTATCGATGCTCGAGAGGCTCAAAAATTGGTTCCTAAACTTTCTCCTCGTATCGTGATACCGATGCATTATCGAACTAAATATACCCAGATGGAAATCAGTACCGTAGAACCCTTTTTACACGGTTTTAAGGAAATTAAAAGGTTAGATACTTCTGAGATAGAAGTAACCCAGAAGAATCTCCCTGCCGGTATGGAAGTGTGGGTTTTGGGAATCTAAATTTATGTTATAATAACCGGCTAAAACGTAATTTGGGTAATTTATCAAGAAGAACATAAAAATTGAGGGAGGTGATTTCACTCCCTCTGTTTTTATGTTTAATATAGTGTTCTTGGCAATCTAGATGAAGTAGTATTTTTCAGGAGAGGTAAAAATGGTTACTATATCAGTTTGTGTAGGTAGTTCCTGCCATCTAAAGGGAGCTTATGAGATTATTGAAACTTGTGAAGAGTTGATTGAAAAATTGAAGCTTAAAGATCAAATAGAATTAAAAGGTAACTTCTGTCTGGGAAGATGCACGGAAGAGGGAGTTACCGTAATGGTGGATGATGAAATACTCAGTGGAGTTTCTCCTCAAAATTTCAGGGAAATTTTCCAGGAGAAGATTTTGAAAAAGTTAGAAGAAGGTGGTGCTAATGGGAGTAATTAGTACCATTGAGGCAAGATGCCGGGATTGCTATAAATGTATACGCAATTGTCCGGTAAAGGCCATTCGAGTGAGTTTAGGACACGCTGAAGTTGTAGATGAAAGGTGCATAAAAGATGGACGGTGTGTTTTGGTTTGTCCTCAAGATGCCAAAAAAATTCAAAATGACCTCCCTCGAGTTCAAGAGCTCCTCCGAGGAGAAGACCCGGTAGTGGTCAGCTTGGCTCCTTCTTTTGTAGCCGCATTTTCGGAAGGAACGGAAGGACAGATAGTGGCAGCTCTAAAAAAATTGGGTTTTCAAGAAGTGCGAGAAACAGCGGAAGGAGCGGAGTGGGTAGCTAAAGAACATACCCGGCTCTTGAGTGAGGGGAGAAAAAATATCATTTCTAGTTCTTGTCCGGCTATCAATGCTTTGATTTACAAATATTATCCTCAATATGTTTCTTATCTTGCTCCCGTTGTCTCTCCTATGATTGCTCATGCTCGTTTAATTCGTCAGGAGTATGGAAAAGTAAAAGTGGTCTTTATCGGCCCTTGCATTGCCAAAAAAGCAGAAGTTGAAGAGGAAGAAGTGAAAGGAGAAGTAGATGCAGTTTTAACTTTTGAAGAATTAAAAACCTGGTTTCAGGAAGAGAATATCTCTCTTTCTGTATTAGAGGAAGAAGAAATGGGTTTATCTTCAGTGGAGTGGGGAAGAGCTTTCCCCGTGGAAGGAGGACTCCTAAAAACTGCCTCTTTAGATACCGGGATTTTATCCAAAGAAGTTATGGTGATAACCGGGATTGATCGCTGCCGCCAATTTTTAGATGATTTAGAAAATGCCAGAAGCAGCTTTGAAATGGTGGAAATGATGTCCTGTGAGGGAGGTTGCATCGATGGACCGGTGCTCCAATCTTTGCTCTCTCCTTACGAACGACGAAAAAAAGTCATTGACTACACCGAAAAAGCTAAGATGGTTTATAATCCTCCACCAGAGAAAAAATTTATTTCTCTTCCCAGTTTCAGTCGAGACTTTGTACCTCATCCTGTGCCTCGACCAGAAGTTCCAGAAGAAGAGATAAAAAGAATTTTATCTCTCACCGGCAAATTTTCTCCTCAAGATGAGTTGAATTGCGGTGCTTGTGGATATAACACCTGTCGAGAAAAAGCTCAAGCAGTTTATCAGGGTATGGCAGAAGCGGAGATGTGCATTCCTTTTATGCGAGCCAAAGCGGAATCTTTTTCCAGCTTTTTGATTGCCGTAACTCCCAATGGTATTGTGCTGGTCGATGAAAATCTGCGCATCGTAGATGTTAACCCGGCTCTCCGCAGGATGTTTGGCCTGACAGGGAAATTAGTGGTGGGAAGTAAGTTAGACCAGTTTATCGATCCTTCTCCTTTTGTAGAAGTGTTGCGTACCAAAAGGGTAGTTACTAAAGAGGTATCTTATCCTCAATACCAGAACCTTTACGTTCAATTATCCGTTTTTTATCTGGAGAAATCTCAGCTTCTCATGGGAGTATTTGTGGATTTGACTAAAGAAAGGGAAAGAGAAGCTTTAATGGAGCAAATTAGAGAGAAAACTCTGGAAAAAGCTCAACAGGTTATTAATAACCAGATGACGGTAGCTCAAGAAATTGCCAGTTTACTGGGAGAAACTACTGCTGAGACTAAAGTGCTTCTGAATAAGTTGATGAAAATTTTACGGGGAGAATCAGTAGAGGAATGAAAGACCTCTTTGTAGAGTTCGCTTATGCTCAGCTTCCCAAGTGGGGAGAAGAGCTTTGCGGAGATAGCGTAAGTTATGATAAAGGAAATAATTCCACCATATTATCCTGGTCTGATGGCTTAGGTAGTGGAGTAAAGGCCAATATCCTTTCCACCCTGACTTCGAAAATTATTGTTTCTATGCTGAAAAGAGAATCTACTTTAGAAGAAGTGATAGCCACTTTAGCAGAAACTTTACCGGTATGCAAGGTAAGAAAAATTGCTTACAGTACTTTTTCCATCTTGCAGATTCTGAATGATGGAGAAACTTATGTAGCAGAATTTGATAATCCCCCTCTTTTTTGGTTGCGCAATGGAAGGTTGATGCATCTGGATAGAAAGGAAAGAGAAATAGGTAAAAGAGTAGTTTTAGAATCTTTAATCAGGTTACAGAAAAATGATTGGATTGTAGGAGTAACTGATGGAGTAGTTCACGCCGGGATTGGAGGATTATGGAATTTAGGATGGAGGTGGGAAAAAATTGCCTCTTTTTTAGAAAATACTGTTAACGACCAACTGGATGCTTTAACTCTGGCCAATAAAGTAATAGCGACTACCAAAAGGCTTTATCAGGATAGATTAGGTGATGATGCTACCTGTATAGTAGCTAAAATACGCCTTCCTCGTTATTTAATAGTGTGGGCTGGCCCTCCTGAAGACCCCACCTTAGATGAATATATAGTTACAAAAGTAATGGAATTTCCAGGTAAAAAAGCAGTTTGTGGTGGCACTACAGGAAACATTTTGTCCCGGGTTCTGGGCAAAGAAATAAAAGTAGATTTAACTTCTATACAAAAAGATATTCCTCCGGTAGGGATAATGGAAGGAGTGGATTTACTCACCGAAGGGATTTTAACTCTGGCCACGGTCCTTCGTCAGCTACGGAAGGGAGTGAAGCTGGAAGAGGTTATGTATCGACAGGACGGAGCCGGTCGCTTACTTTCACTTTTACTGGAAGCAGATGAGATTACCTTTATAGGGGGAAGAGCTATAAATCCTGCTCATCAAAATCCCAAATTATCTGGAGAGCTTTCACTAAAAGCTCGAGTTTTAGAAGATATAGTCAGTGAGTTGCAAAAGAAAGGGAAAATAGTTACTCTGGAATATTACTAAAAAACTAAGGTTATCTATAGAGGAGGTAGAACAGTGGAAACAGAAAAGGAGACTTTAGTTCTCGGTCGTCAGTTTGAAAAAGTTAACGCTATTCTGGAGAAATACTCTCATAGTGTGGATAATTTGATCGCCATATTACAGGAAATTCAGTCCGAATATCGTTATCTACCGGAAGAGATTCTAACCTATGTTGCTACGGCTCTGCAGGTTTCTCCAGCTCAAGTTTATGGGGTGGCTACTTTTTATGCTCAGTTTTCTTTAGAGCCCAAAGGTGAACATATCATCAGAGTTTGCGATGGTACCGCATGTCATGTAAAGGGTTCTACTCAAGTTCTAAAGGCAGTTCGAGAAAATTTAGGACTGAGAGAGGGAGAAAACACCACCTCAGATTTACTTTTCACCGTGGAGACGGTGGCCTGTATCGGAGCTTGCGCTCTGGCTCCGGCTCTTATGGTGGATGAAGAAGTTTATGGCCAAATGGATGAACAAAAAGTGCAGCAGCTTATCGATCGCCTGTTAGGGGAAGGAGAGAAAGTAGATGCGGTTTGAGAATCGGGAGCAGTTAGAACAATACATCGCTGAATTAAAAAGTAAAAATGGAAAAAGGAAAGTCCTGATTTGTGGAGGCCTGGGATGTTTGGCTAAAGGAGCAGAAGAAGTATTTAATACTTTCCGAGAAGTGGTAGAAAAAGAAAAGGTAGCCGCAGAGGTTGAAAAATTAGAAGAAAGCCCCCACTTAGTGAAAACTGGTTGTATGGGGCTCTGTGAAGCTGGACCTCTCGTGAGAATAGAACCAGAGGGAATTCTGTATCTGAGGGTGAAACCCGAAGATGTAGAGGAAATAGTGGAGAAGACTCTTAAAAATGGAGAAGTGGTAGAGAGACTGGTTTATCAGGAAAAAGGAGATGGAGAAGTTCATTACTGGCCTCATCTTAAGGATGTCCCTTTTTACCGAAAGCAGGTTAAAATTACTCTTCGCAACTGTGGCTCTATTGATCCCCAGAACATGAATGAATATTTAGCTCGAGATGGTTACTTAGCTTTAGCTCGAGTCCTAAGCGAAAAAACTCCTGATGAGGTTATCGAAGAAATCACTAAATCAGGTTTGCGAGGAAGAGGGGGAGGAGGTTTCCCCACTGGAAGAAAATGGCAATTTGCTCGAGTGGTTAAAGGAGATAAAAAATATGTAATCTGTAATGGCGATGAAGGCGACCCGGGCGCTTTTATGGATAGGAGCGTGATGGAAGGAGACCCTCATTCTATTTTAGAAGGTATGGCTATTGCCGGTTATGCTATAGGAGCGCAAGAAGGATATATTTATGTCCGGGCTGAGTATCCTTTGGCAGTGAAGCACCTGAGGAAAGCTATAGAAGATGCGGAAAAAGTCGGGCTTTTAGGAAATAACATTTTAGGTAGTAATTTTTCTTTCCGGATTACAATCCGGGAAGGGGCAGGAGCTTTTGTCTGCGGAGAAGAAACCGCTTTGATTTCTTCTATTGAAGGGAAAAGAGGAATGCCCAATCCTCGTCCTCCTTATCCTGCTTATCGAGGTCTATGGGGTAAACCTACTATAATCAATAATGTAGAAACTATGGCTAATGTACCGATAATCATGCTTCGGGGAGCAGAGTGGTTTCGTTCTTTTGGGACGGCAAACAGTGCAGGAACTAAAACTTTTGCTCTAGCCGGCAAAATTAAAAATACCGGGTTAGTGGAAGTCCCTATGGGGATTACCTTGCGAGACTTGATTTTTGATATTGGGGGAGGAATACAGAACGATAAAAAGTTTAAAGCGGTGCAAATTGGAGGACCATCGGGGGGGTGTTTGACTGAAAGACACCTTGATTTACCCATCGATTACGATTCCCTGTCCGGGGCAGGAGCCATTATGGGCTCTGGCGGATTGGTGGTACTAGATGAGGATACCTGTATTCCAGAAGTAGCTCGCTTTTTTATGAACTTTACCCAGAATGAATCTTGTGGTAAATGTGTTCCCTGCCGAGAAGGAACTAAACATATGTTAGGTCTGTTGCAAAAAGTAGTGAAGGGAGAGGCCAGCACTTCAGATCTGGAACTTTTAGAAGAAACCGCCCATGTGGTGAGAGATGCTTCTTTATGTGGTTTAGGTAAAACTGCTCCTAATCCTGTTCTTACCACTCTTCGCTATTTCCGGGATGAGTATTTAGACCATGTGGTCTATAAGGTTTGCCCTGCTCACGTTTGCCAGGCGATGAAGGAATATCGGATTGACCCGGAAAAATGTCGTTCTTGTGCTAAGTGTGCTCGGGTTTGTCCAGTGCAATGTATTTCTGGTCGACCTCGAGTGCCTTATGTTATAGACCAGGAAAAATGTACTAAATGTGGGGCTTGTTTTGAAGCCTGTCCCTTTGATTCCATAACTGTGGAGTGGAGGAAAAAAGAAGATGAATGAAAAAATAGCTAAAAAAGCAGTAGTGGTAGATGGGCAAGAAATTACCTTAAACGGTGAGAAGAATATTCTGGAAGTGGCCAAGAAAGCCAATATTGAGATTCCTACCTTCTGTTACCATTCTGACTTGAGCGTTTATGGAGCCTGCCGGATGTGTCTTGTGGAGGTGGAAGGACGAGGTCTGATGCCTGCTTGCTCCACTCCCCCTGAGCCAGGAATGGTGATAAAGACTACCACTTCTCGGGTTCTTCAAGCCCGGCGTATGATGGTAGAATTTTATCTGGCTAATCATGAGAGAGATTGTACAGTATGTGAGAGAAATCTCAACTGCCGCCTGCAAGCCATCGCTGCTTCCTTGGGAATAGACGAAGTTCGGTTTGGAGAGAGAAAGGAGAAGTTGCCTAAGGATACTTCTACATTTTCCTTAGTTCGAGACCCTAATCGTTGTATTCTATGCGGAGATTGTGTACGAGCTTGCAAAGAAATAGAAAACATTGGAATTTATGATTTTACTCAGCGAGGTTCTCGAACTAAAGTAGAACCCGCTTTTGGAAAAAAGTTGTCAGAAGTAGAGTGTGTTTATTGCGGCCAATGCTCTGTTCGTTGTCCTACTGGTGCTTTAGTAGTAAGATCGGAGTTGGATAACGCCTGGAAGGCAGTCCTTAATCCTGATTTAATGGTAGTGGTCCAAATTGCTCCGGCAGTACGAGTAGCCATAGGAGAAGCTTTTGGTCTTCCTCCGGGAGAAATCACTACCGGTAAAATTGT
>DAOSVE010000087.1:0-7270 GCA_035593465.1 Candidatus Atribacteria bacterium
TCATTTAAAATCTATTCCCAAATGCTTTAATTATAGTTAACCGCAAAATCCATTATAATGACTATGAGGGGGCAAGCCCCCTCATAACCCCCAAAAAAGATTAAAACTTAAAAAATATAAAAGTAAAGACTCACAAAAACTACTGAGGGAGAAAACATCCCTCAGTGGGACTGTGCCCCTTATAGTCATTAAAAACCTTATCTGGATCTATCTTTTTCTGCTTTTGATTGTCTTTCTTTCTAACCTTCACAATAAAAGTTGATTGTGCTACAATAGAAACGGCGAGGAGAAAAGGAGAAAAAGCCTTCCAGAATAATATTATTCTGGAAGGCTTTTTTGTTGGCAGGAGGTATACATGGAAGATTTATTGAATATCTGGCGTGAATTTTCAGTAATTGGAGCTCTGCGGACTTCTTCCTGGAAAGATATTAATGACGAGGAACTTTCTTGGTGCCCGGTCTTTTTCTTTCTGGAGGGGAATGTGTTTACTTTACGGGAGGCATTGAAAATTTTACCTCCCGATTTACATCTCTTCCTGCATTTAGACCTTTTTGGGGGGATAGCTTCTGACGAAAGTGGACTACTTTTTATGCGGGAAACTTTTCCTCAGATTCGAGGTATCATCTCTACCCGGGCTCGTACTTTGAATCTGGCCAGGAAAGCAGGTTTCCTTACCATCTTTCGTTTGTTTCTCATCGATAGTGAGTCTCTGCGTACTGGCCTCCGGATAGCACAGGAAATTTCCCCTGATGCTCTGGAAATATTGCCCGGGATTATTTTCCCTCAGGTGAGGAATTCTATCCCTGTGGAAGATTTACCTCCTCTTATTTGTGGAGGGTTTATCCGAAAGAAAGAAGAGGTGGAAGAAATAATATCCCGCGGGGCGGTTGCAGTTTCTACCAGTTGCCGGGAGTTATGGAAAATGAACAGGAGGTAAAAAATGGGAGATTTTTTTCTCACTGTAGATCTGGGAACTACCAGTGTAAAGTTGATATGGTGGAGTAAAAAGGGAGAGAAAGTTCTAGAAGATTCCTTCCCGGTAGAGCTACGTTTTCCTTTTGAAGGAGGAGTGGAATTTGACCCGGAGACAATGGTAGAAGAGCTGGTAAAGAGAATCAACCACTCTCCTTTTCCCCTCCAAGGTATGGGGATAACCAATCAGAGAGAGACCACGATAGTGTGGAATGAAGAGGGAAAGCTCGTCTATCCTGCTATAGTATGGCAAGACCGCCGCACCGCTACCTGGTGTGAAGCTCATCGGGAGAAAGAGGACTGGCTTTTTCAAAAAACCGGCCTTTTCCTTGACCCTTATTTTTCTCTCAGTAAATTGGTGTGGATTTTAGAAAAAGTGAAAACCTCTCACCCCCTGTATTTTGGCACTCTAGATACCTACGTCCTGTGGGTTCTGACCGCCGGGAAAGTTTTTTCTACTGATTATACCAATGCTTCTCGTACTCTTATGTTTAACCTTCACAATTTATGCTGGGATGAAGAAATAATAAAAGAGTTTGATTTAGAAAAAGTTCTTTTTCCTCAAGTGGTGCCTTCTTTTCATCTCCGGGGAGAAACGCAGATTACCACCTCTTCTGTTCCTGTTTATGTAGTTTTAGGTGACCAGCAGGCTTCTTTTCTGGGTCAAGGGTGTTTTGAGAAAGGAAGCACCAAAAATACCTACGGGACGGGTTGTTTTTTGATGACCAACCAGGGAAAGGACTGGCCAGAAGATACCCGAAGGCTCCTGGTTACTTTAGCATCACTGGAAGGGGATGAGCCGATTTTTGCCCTGGAAGCCAGCACTTTCAGTGCCGGGGTGATTATCGAGTGGCTGAAAAGAATAGAGTTGATTAAAAGCCCTCAAGATATAGAAGAGATGGCAGCACAGGCTCGTCCTTTGGAAGAGCTTCTTCTCGTTCCAGCTTTTTGTGGTCTGGGCGCTCCTTACTGGGATCCTTTTGCCCGAGGCGCTATTTTGGGATTAACTCCTCAAGTGGGGAAAGAGGAATTAGTACGGGGAGCACTGGAAGCTGTGGCTTTTGAGGTGGGAGACCTCATAAAAATAATAGATGAGATTTCTCCGGGAGAGATAAAGGAGTTATCTGTAGATGGAGGCCTGAGCCAGAGTAGGTATCTTTTGCAGTTTCAGGCCGATTTGAGCGGGAAAACTATTCGAGTTTTCCCGGAAAAAGAAGCTACTTCTTTAGGAGTTTTTTATCTCTGGGCTAATAGGTCAGGCCTTCTATCCCGGGAGTTTATTGAAGAGAAAAAACAAAGAGCTCTGATTTTTGAACCTCGAGGGGAAGAGAAGGAGAGGAAAAAACTAGAGAAGAAGTGGCAGAGAGGAATAGATAAAGTAAGGGGCTGGGCTAAAAATGAGTGAAGAATTCGATGTGATTGTAATCGGAGGAGGAGTGGTAGGATGTGCTCTCTCTTGGTATTTAGCTCATTTTGACCTCCGGGTTCTTCTTTTAGAGAAAGAATTAGATGTCTGTTCAGGAGTGAGTAAAGCTAACACCGGAATAATTCACTCTCGCAGCTACTGGACTCCTCACACTCTCAAAGGAGAGGTACATCTTCGCTCCCTTCCCTGGATAAAGCGAGCAGAAAAAGAATTAGATATCGAGTTCTTAAAAACCGGGGCTTTGACCGTAGCTTTTTCTCAAGATGAGCTGGAATTTTTACGCACTCTGAAAGAAAGAGGAAAAATAGAGGGAGCAGAAATTTTAACTCCTCAAGAGGCACACACACTAGAGCCGATGATGAGCGACAAGATGTTTGCTGCTTATTATGACCCGGAAACTCGGGTGGCTTCTCCTTTTAAGCTTAATATAGCTCTGGCAGAAGGTGCTTTTCTAAATGGAGTTCGTTTTATTTTCGGTCAAGAGGTAGTTGGTTTTGAAGAAGGGAAAAATAATAATATAAAAGTGATCACCAAGGAAGGAGAATATCTATCTCGCTTTGCTCTCAATTGTGCGGGATTGTCTTCCTCTTATTTAGCTCAAAGAACGGGAGAAAATATTCCCTCTCTCCAGCCTCTGCGGGGAGAATACCTGGTTTTGGATAAAGAATGCAAGAGTTTAGTCCATCATGTCCTTTACCCTGTTCCGGTAGGAGAAACTAAAGGAATTCTGGTTTCTCCCACTACAGATGGTAATATTTTAGTAGGGCCCAATCTTGAGCCAGCAGAGGATGAAGATACTTCCACCACCAAAGAAGGATTAAAAGAAGTGGAGGAAGGAGGAAAAAAGTTAATCCCTTCTCTTCCTCTTTCTCAGGTCATTGCCACTTTTTCCGGATTGCGCCCCACTTTGCCTGCTCGGGATTTCCAGATTTTCTTTTCTTCTCGTTTTCCCTCTCTCCTTCACTTAGTGGGCATTGAATCTCCAGGACTTACTGCTTCTTTTGGTATAGCGGAATATGCGGGAGATTTACTCCAGAAGAAAGGGTTAAAGCTGAGAGAAAAAAGGAGTTTTCTCTTCCGCTCCTCTTTCCCCGTTTTTCGAGAGCTTTCCTGGGAAGAGCGAGAAAGGCTCATCCAAGAAGACGCTGATTGGGGAAAAATAATCTGTCGTTGCGAAGAAGTAACCGTAAGAGAAGTTAAACACGCTCTTTTATCTTCTCCAGGGGCTTCTACTCTGGATGGTTTGAAAAGGAGAGTTCGAGTAATGATGGGAAGATGCCAGGGAAGCTTCTGCGGTATGCATTTGCCATTTTTAATGGCTGAAACACTGGGGTTAGAAGAAAGAAAAATTATTAAGTCGGGGAGAAATTCTTTTTACTTAGGCGGAGAAACCAAAGAGGTGACAAGCGATGCCTCATTCTATTAAAGGGGATGTGGTGGTAATAGGAGGAGGGCCAGCTGGTATGGCTGCTGCTCTATCTTCCTGGGAAGCAGGAGCAAAATCGGTTTTTCTTCTGGAGAGAAATGAATATTTAGGAGGGATTCTTCCTCAATGTATTCACCCCGGTTTTGGTTTACAGATATGGGGAGAAGAACTTACAGGACCTGAATATGCAGAGATGTTTATAGAAAAACTGAATAGAACAGGCGTAGAAGTTATGACTGATACCACTGCCTTGGAGCTATCCCCGGAGCGGATAGTTAAAGCGGTGAGCCCGCAGGGGGTTTGGGAGATAAAAGCTAATTCAATTATTTTGAGTATGGGTTGTCGAGAAAGAACTCGGGGAATGCTCCGAACTCCTGGTGCTCGTCCGGCAGGGATTTTTACTGCTGGATTGGCTCAGTATCTAGTAAACATTGCTGGCTATTTGCCAGGTAGGGAAATAGTAATTCTAGGCTCAGGAGATATTGGTCTCATCATGGCTCGTCGTCTCACTTTAGAAGGAGCACGAGTGAAAATGGTAGTAGAGATAAAAAACTCACTTAGTGGTCTAGTTCGCAATTACGTTCAGTGTATCAAGGACTTCCATATCCCCCTCCTTTTTTCTCATACAGTAACTGAAATAAAAGGTAAAGAAAGAGTAGAAAGTGTAATTATCAGTGAAGTGGATGAGGAAGGGCAACCACTTCCGGGAAGAGAAAAGGAAGTAAGCTGTGACACTCTTCTATTATCCGTGGGATTAATTCCCGAAAATGAGCTTTCTCGCCAGGCAAAAATCCCCCTTTCCCCCTCGACCGGGGGCCCCTGGGTGGATGAGGATTTTTCTACCGATGTGGAGGGCTTTTTTGCCTGCGGCAATGTGGCTTCTGTTTTTGATCTCGTGGATTATGTTACTTTAGTAGCAGAAAGAGCCGGTCGGGCGGCGGTTCTTCCCTCCCCTTCTCAGGAAAAATATGTTTTACAGGCTGGAAAGGGAGTACACACAGTTATCCCTCAGCGAATAAGAGAAGGAAGGAATGGTTTTTTATTCATTCGCTCGCAAAAGAGTATGAGAAAGGTAACGGTGTCTCTGCGAGGGGAAGATAAAATATTCTACGAAAAGAGAATATCGATTTGCCGACCCAGTGAAATGGTAAAATTAGACCTTTCAGAAATACCCTGGCCTCAGGAAAAAGGAGAGATTAAAGTTGAAATTAGAGGAACAGAAATCTGGGGAATCTCTTGAGCTTATTTGTATTGTCTGCCCTTTAGGCTGTAGTTTATCAGTGGTAAAAGATGGTGATTATGTTCAAGTGAGAGGAGGATGCAGAAGAGGAGAGAAATATGCAAAAGAAGAGATAACTAACCCCCGGCGCATGGTCACCACTACTCTTCGAATCAAGAATGGGGTGTGGCGAAGAGTGTCAGTACGGACTTCTTCCCCTTTTCCTCGAGATAAAATTCCTGAGCTTATGAAATTTTTGAGCTCTCTGGAAGTGGAAGCTCCTCAAAAAAGAGGAGATATAATAGTGAAAAATTTGCTGGGTGAAGGGGTAGATTTAGTGGTAACGAGAACTATAGAGCGGAAAAAATAATTATTGTTCCCCCTCGGGGGGAGATGAAAAGGTACTCAGAGGTAGACGGAGCTGCAGGAGACCGATTTTCATTCGAGTGATGGGAATCATAGTTTCTACTCCCTGCTTTTCGGCCAATTCCAAGACTTTATTATATACCTCCAGGGCTTCGGGGATTTTGTTTTCTGCTTCGTAAATAGAGCCTAAGAGGTTGAGGGCAGCAAGGTTTTCTGATTCCTTCTGTAGAGCTTCCATAACGGAAGAATAGGCTTTATCCAAGAGATTGAGTCTCAGATACCAGTTACCTTTTTCTACCAGGAAATCTACTTCATGAGAGTAGAGACTTCGGGCTTGAGTAAAAAACTTTTGGGCCTCTTCGTTTTCCCCCACCATTTCTTTTACACAACCAGCTATAACATATGGAACAGGGCGCTCGGGAAAAATATTCATAGCTTTCTCGAGATTTTCTAAAGCTTCTTCTATATTATTTTCACCTATTAGCTTTTCTGCTTGAGTGAGAGCATCTAAATAGTTTTGTTCTGCGGGAGGAAGACGAAAAATGGTGAAATAAAGAACTAGCAAGATAGCAGCTACTATCCCTGCAGTAGTGATAATCTTTCTAATTCGGTGAGATTTTCTCTCCTTTGCTCTTTCATCTAACCACCACCACCATCTTTCCCGGGGAGGAGAGATTTTATTTCTTTCTTCTTTAAGGGTTTTTCTCCCTGCTATTTGGAGAAAAGAGGCGGCGTTTTTATCTAAAAGGGCGTCAAAACTATTCAGTTTGGTTTCTTCTGGACCGAGAGAAGCTCCCCGAGAACGATAGAACGAAAGCCCCTCATCGATAGCATCTCGCAGGGTAAGGAGCTCCACTCCTTTTCCTCTTTCATCCCTGAGGTTAGCTACTCTTTTAGCATACTCATCGATCCATTTTCGAATGGTATCTAAATCGGGAACAGTTGAGGTATCCATATCTGCAGTAAATTATAAAGAGTTTTCTGAATTAGTTCCCCCTGAGGCAGTGATTATTTTTTTCAAAGTTTCGGGTTCATCGGTTACTATAAATATTTCTTGAATGGCTGAGGATTTTTGAGCTAAAAGCTTCGCTCCCGTAGAAGTGAGATATTTGAAACGTACCACCAGACCTGAAGTTGCTCCTTTAGTACGTTTTATCTCTCCCGGAAAGATAGATTTGACAAAATCTAAAGGTTCGATTTCTTTTTCTAAAAATTGTCTCAAACCCGGTATCATACTATGTTCATATTTAATTTTTGAATTCCTGGCCCGATGTTTCATTATGGCTATTTTTATAGTTTTTATTATAGTTTAACTATTTATGAAAAAGAATCAACCCCGACTATAAGAAGATAATGCCTCTATCGCTCTTTTTGGTGATTCCTGAATGTCTCTATCAGGAATCTAAATTATTTTAAGGGCAAGGGCCTCTGGATTCCCGATCAAAGATTTCGGGTATGACGAAAACTAAATTTTTGACTCTTCTTTCCCTCTCTCTTCTTGGGAGAACCTTACATATCCTCTCCCTCGATGGAGAGGGTGAGGGTGATGTTTCCAATCTCTCTTTTTAGGCTTATAGTGTCCCGCAAAACTTGTTAAACTGCTAAAACTTTAAAAAGCAAATTATTGGAAGTCAAAAAATGGGAAATTACCATGCAGCAAGGGATACTATAAATTCTCCAGTGGTCTTTTGCTCTTATGTTTTTGCTTTTCAAAAGGGGTTATGAGGGGCTCTGCCCCCTTATAAGTCATTATAAGGGATTTTGCGGCTAACTATAAATAATTGTGCTATACTGTACTCCTGTAGAGGGAATTTTTGGAGGGTAACCGGGTTTTTAAGATAATGAAGGTTATAGCTGAAAA
>DAOSVE010000088.1:0-7167 GCA_035593465.1 Candidatus Atribacteria bacterium
AACTTCAACTTTTCTTCTTCAAACTTGGGCATAACCTGTTAATTCTCCTTTTTATTTTTTTCTTCCGGGTAAAGAACCCTATCTATCAGCCCGTATTCCCGGGCTTCTTCCGGAGACATAAAATAGTCTCTCTCTGTGTCAGCTTTAATTTTTTCTACCGGTTTACCGGTATGATGAGCCAATATCTCGTTCAACTTTTCTCTAATTTTGATCATCTCTCGAGTATGAATCTCAATATCAGACACCTGCCCCTGAGCTCCACCTAAAGGTTGATGGATCATCACCCGAGAATTAGGTAAAGCCATCCTTTTACCCCGAGCTCCAGCAGCTAAAATTACCGCTGCACCACTGGCAGCTTGCCCAATACAAATAGTGGCCACGTCCGGTTTTATATATTGAATGGTATCATAAATAGCTAAAGTAGAAGAAACTGAACCACCAGGACTATTGACATAAAGATTTATGTCTTTTTCCCTGTTAGCTGCTTCTAGAAAAAGTAACTGAGCAATAATCAAATTAGCTACTGTATCATCTATTTCCGTTCCTAAAAAAACAATTCTATCTTGCAAAAGACGAGAATAAATGTCATAAGCTCTCTCTCCATGAGGCGTTTGCTCTACCACCATCGGCACTAAATAACTATCCATTCGCAAGAAATCTTTCATCCTATCATCTCCTCTTCCGGGTCTTCCAGAGTTCTCCACTGAACAAAATTGATAGGCTCTTCCAGTTCTTTAACTTTCACCTTTTGAGCTATATTTCTAAGAGCTTTCCTACTTTTTATATTATCTTTTATCTCTTCTATTTTATCATTCGATTCCAAGATTTCTTTTACTTCCTCTTTAGTTTTACCCACTCTCTTCGCTATCTCTTCACACTCAGCCATCAAATCCTCTTCCGTAACCGATATTCTATTCTCTTCAGCATATTTTTGTAAAACAAAGAACTTCCGGAGCTCCCAGCGGCTTAAATCTCGTAAATGTTTCTCTAAAGCAGCAAAATCCATATTCATTAACTCTAAATAGCGGTCCAAAGTTAAGCCATCTTTTTCCAGATCCTCTTTCAGGAGGTCTATGCGCTGACGGACATCAATGTCCAGAAGAGTTTCAGGAATATAAACTTCAGAATTTTTAGCCAAAGCCACTATTGCTTCTTTTTCCAACCTCTCTTCCACCATTTCTTGAGCCAGAGCTTCTAATTTTTCTCTAACTTTGTTTTTTAAATCTTCTATGGAACTTAAACCCTCTTCTAAGCTGGATAGAAAATCCTCGTTTACTTCTGGCTTTTCTTTTCTCATTATTGCACTTACTGAAAGCTCAAATTCAGTCTCTTTTCCTTCCTCCCCGAGGATCTTCCTCTTCTCCCCTACTTTCATCCCTAAAACTTCTCGAGCAATAAATTTCTCTTTATCCAGGGAAGATTCTGCTACTACAGCATAGTCTTTATCTTCTATTCTTATTTTAACCAAATCCCCCTCTCTTGCTGGCTCTTCTTCCCCCTTATCTTTCCAGGTACTGCGAGAGTCTATCAATCTCTCCACTTCTTTTTCTACATCTGATTCTCTAACCTCTAAACGATATTTCTTCACTTCTAATTCCTGGGGATCAGCTAACTTTACTTCCGGTTCTTCTATCACTTTAAGGCGAAAAACTAAAGGTTCGTTCTCCTTGGCTTGTACTATTTCTAAATCTGGCTCACCGATTACTTTAAGATTTTCCTGAACTAACACTTCCTGAACCACTTGAGGAATCAAATCCTGAGTCATGGTTTCTAAAATAAAACTTTCCCCGGCAAAGCTTCGTAAAATACCTCGAGGAGCTTTGCCTTTCCTAAACCCTGGCACAGTCATCCTGTGGCTCAGTTCTCGATAAACTTTATCCAATGCCTCGTTTACCCTTTCTTTCTCCACCGTAATTTCCATCTCTATTACATGCTTTTCTTTTTCTTCTTTTTTAACTTCTACCATTTATATCCACCTTTCTTAAACCAAAGTATCAGGCTTATATAGTAAAAAACAGAAGCTATATCTCAAATCTTTCTCATTGAGGTATAACCCAGTTCGTTCGGTTTTATTTTACTATAATCTCTCTGGCAGTCAAGAAACCTACGGCCTCATATAGATGGGTAATTCTCAAAAATCACAAAATAGTTCTTATTTTCTTTAGATAGGATAGAAAAGTAAAAAAACCGAAAAATTAGAACCCTATAAACTGGACTTACAAACTTATACACCTCTTTCTAACCTGTAGGCTAAATACTCAGGAAGCCCACTATGTAAAATTTTGTGAGCAGCAGAAGCAATATCATAATCTACTCTTTTTATTTCCACTACTTTTCTTTCCGTATCCCAAAGAGCAAAACTAGCCTGGGGGTTACCATCCCGAGGTTGCCCTACACTACCACAATTTATTAAATATCTGTTATCAGGGGATACTCTCAACGCTCCTCCCCGGAGGAGGGAAACTCTCTCCACTCCTTTTCCCTCTCTCAAGATATAGCTTTCAGCCTGGTGAGTGTGTCCAAAAAAACAGAGAGAGAAAGAAAAACCCTCAAATATCTCCCGAGCTATGAGAGGATGGTCGATATACTCCTCTGTGGGTTGGCGAGGACTACCATGGACCCAGAGAGCCTGGAGAAAATCAGGAATGATAGAAGGTAAAGACTGAATAAACTGGATGCTGAAAGAGCTCAAGTGCTCTTGAGTCCAGAGAAGCGCTTTTGCAGCTCGAGGATTAAACCAAGAAAGAGGCAGCTCACCAATACAAGCAGCTTCGTGATTACCTAGAACTGCTTTAGCTTTTCTCCCTATCACCCACCTTACACATTCTTCCGGTTCTGCTCCATAACCGATGATATCTCCTAAAACTACAACATCTTCTACTTCTACTATTTCTTCTGCTACTTTGTTCAGAGCATCAAAATTACCATGAATGTCAGCAAGAATGGCAACTTTCAACTCATCCTCTGGATCCTTTAATCCTCATAATACTTACCACCGAAGAACGAGCCAGCTCATCCAGCTTAAGGGTAATATATTTTATAGTCTCCTGTAGATTAGGAATCAAAACATACTCCAGAGCGTTAACTCGCCGGCGAGTTTTTTCTATTTCCACCGCCAAAAGCTCGATAGTTTTTTCTGCTTCTGCTAACTTAACCATCAAAGGTAAAACCCGGAAAAAAGAACTAAACGCCTCATCTATCTCGGCTGGTGTGTTTATTAAGCTATAGGTATAAGGGTCTCCTTCCACTTTAACCTCAAAATGAGGAACCCGGACCCCGGTAACATGGCGAACTTGAATCTCAAGCCCCAGTCGCTCTTCGGAAGAAACGGTAATTAACTTTTTATCTTCTTCAGAAAGTAAAAGAGAAGCTTTGCTTTGGGCTTCAAAAGCTTTGACAATTTCCTCTTCAATCTCCTGGCGCAAATTGCGATTTTCTCTCACCGTGCGAATGAAATCTTGCATCAAGGCATCCAATTTATCTTTCAGGAGCTTATGGCCTCGCTCTGCCATACTCAAGCGGCTTTTGAGCTTCATAAGCTCCATACGATTGGGATTAACATTCAATCTCAAGGGTAACCCTCCTCACTCCTCAGGAGAACTCTCACCATCATAAAAACGTTCCAGGTAAACATCCTGAATCCGTTTTAGTTCTTCTCGAGGTAATATATGTAACAAATCCCAGCCCCGAGAAAGAGTCTCTTCGATACTCCGATTTTCATACTCTCCCTGCTGAACAAATTTTGCCTCAAATTCTTCAGCAAATTTCATATACAACCGGTCAAGGTCAGTAAGAGAAGCCTCTCCCAAAATGGTGGCCAATTCTTCCGCTTCTTTTCCTCGAGCATAAGCAGCAAACAACTGGTTAGCTACATCGGGATGGTCTTCTCGAGTTTTACCTTCACCAATTCCTTTATCTCTGAGTCGAGAAAGAGAAGGCAAAACATCAATAGGAGGATAAATACCTTTATGCTGGAGTTGTCGATTCAAAATTATCTGCCCTTCAGTAATGTAACCAGTAAGGTCGGGAATAGGATGAGTTTTATCATCTTCAGGCATAGTGAGAATAGGAATCTGAGTAATAGAACCTTTTTTACCCCGGATTCTACCTGCCCGTTCATACATAGTAGCTAAGTCGGTATAAAGATATCCAGGATAACCTCTTCTTCCTGGGACTTCTCTTCGGGCAGCAGAAATTTCTCGCAAAGCCTCGCAATAATTGGTCATATCTGTTAATATTACCAAAACCTGCATATCCATTTCAAAAGCTAAGAATTCGGCTGCGGTAAGAGTCATACGAGGAGTAATAATGCGCTCTACTGCCGGGTCATTAGCTAAATTAACAAAAATAACCGACCGCTCAATAGCTCCGGTGTTCCGTAACTCCGATATGAAATAGTTCGCTTCTTCAAAGGTAATACCTAAAGCTCCGAAAACTACAGCAAATTTTTCTTCTTCTCCCAATACTTTAGCCTGACGGGCAATTTGAGCAGCCAACCGAGCATGAGGTAAACCAGAAGCCGAAAAAATAGGAAGTTTTTGCCCTCTTACTAAAGTGTTTAGACCATCGATAGCGGAGATCCCAGTTTGAATAAAGTCGATAGGATAATCTCGAGCTACGGGATTTATAGGGTTACCATTAATATCCAGACGAGAGTCAGGAACAATCTCGGGCCCGCCATCAATAGGAGTTCCTGAACCATTAAAAACTCTTCCTAAAATATCAGGAGAAACAGGAAGCTCCATCACTCTTCCCAAAAATCTAACCTTACTTTGCCCTACTCCTATTCCTTCTGTTCCTTCAAAAACTTGCACCAGCGCCTCGCCTTTACTGGTCATCAACACCTGGCCTCTCCGGCGTGAACCATCTTGTAGCTCTATTTCTACAATCTCCATATACCGGGCGTCTTCCACCTGTTTTACGGTAAGTAAAGAACCAGCTACTTCGGAAATAGTAGTAAATTCCTTATACATTGCTTTCAACCTCGCCCTTCAATTTATTGGCTACTTCCTCTTTAACCTCTTCTATAAGTTCCTCCAAAGCCTCTATTTTTTCTTCAGGAATGTATTTTGCTCTCCCTATCCTCTCTCGAACCGGAAGAGAGAGAATGTCTCGCAAAGATAATCCTTTCTCTAAAGCCTTCACGCCTTCCTGATAATAAGTGATGATAAGTTTAAGCATCAGGTATTGCTTGCGCAAAGAGCTAAAAGTATCTACCTCCTGGAAAGCACTCTGTTGTAGAAAATCTTCTCTAATAGACCGAGCTATTTCCAAAACGAACCTCTCTCGGAAAGAGAGCGATTCTACTCCTACCAAACGGACTATTTCTTCTAATTCTGCTTCCTGCTGGAGAATTTGCATAGCCAAATTACGATTGGCAGAAAAATCAGGAGCTACATTTTTCTCCCAGAAATTCTCCAAATGAGGAAGATAAAGGGAATAGCTAATCAACCAGTTAATAGCTGGAAAATGGCGCTGATAAGCCAATCTATCTTCCAGCCCCCAAAATACTTGCACTACGCGCAAAGTATTTTGAGTTACTGGCTCAGACAAGTCACCACCGGGGGGTGATACGGCACCAACTACGGTCAAGGAACCAGTTCTATCTTCTTTTCCCAAAGCAACCACTTTCCCGGCTCGTTCATAAAAGCTAGCTATTCGGCTTCCTAAATAAGCCGGGAATCCTTCGTCTCCAGGCATTTCTTCCAGGCGCCCAGAAATCTCTCGCATAGCTTCCGCCCAGCGAGAAGTAGAATCAGCCATAAGAGCTACTTTGTAACCCATATCCCGGAAATATTCAGCCATAGTAATCCCGGTATAAACTGAAGCCTCACGTGCTGCTACCGGCATATTAGAGGTATTGGCAATCAAAATAGTCCTCTTCATAAGAGGTTCCCCAGTATAGGGGTCAACTAACTCGGGGAACTCCATCAACACATCGGTCATCTCGTTACCCCGTTCTCCACAACCAATGAAGACGATGACATCAGCATCTGACCATTTAGCTAATTGGTGCTGCACCACTGTCTTTCCACTTCCAAAAGGACCAGGAATACAAGCTACTCCTCCTTTGGCTATGGGGAAGAAAGTATCAATAACTCGCTGCCCAGTGATTAAGGGCTCATCTAAATTAACTTTTCTTTTGTAAGGACGAGCAGTTCTAACCGGCCAGTGCTGCATCAAAGTTATGGGCTTTTCTTCTCCTTCCTGGTCAATTATGGCAATCACTTCTTCTACAGTGAAAGAACCTTCTTTTATCTCTTTAACTTTTCCCCTAATACCAAGGGGAACCATCACTCGGTGAGAAATAGTAGTAGTTTCAGGGACTTCTCCTAATATGTCTCCTGGCTCTACTTCTTCTCCTACTTTGACTAAGGGGTGAAAATCCCACTTTTTGGAGCGATCCAATGCCGGAACTTCTACTCCTCGAGCAATGAAATCTCCAGAAATCCCTCTTATAAATTCCAGAGGTCTTTGTGTTCCATCAAAAATGTTACCTATCAACCCCGGGCCTAACTCCACACTCAGCGGTTCATAAGTTGACTCTACTGGCTCCCCGGGTCGGATTCCTGCTGTTTCCTCATAAACCTGAATGGTAACTTTATCCTGGTCAAGACCAATAATTTCTCCCACCAGCTTTTTTTCTCCCACTTTAACCAGGTCATACATCTTTGCCCCGGGAAGTCCTATAGCCACTACCACTGGCCCGTTGACGCTCAATACCGTACCTTTAGTGCTTCCCTCCAACCTCATCATTCCTCTCTTCTATAAAGTTATATCGCTTCCAACTGCTACCCGCACCAATTCTCTTATAAATTCAGAACCCTTTCCCATCTCTTCCTTCCGAGTGGGTATTCCTAAAATAACCGGCAAAGCTTCAGAGCGCTGGTCTTCAAACTGTTCTTTAACCAAAGAATAAAACTTCCACTCGGTAAAAATCAGGGCATACTTACTTCTCCGCAAGACGGGTAAAAATTCCTTTGCCTCTTCAGTAGAGTAAGCTACATAAACATCGAACCCCATACCTCGAAAACAGAGGCTATTTTCTTCTCCTCCTACAAAAGCTAAACGATTATCACTCATAGTAACACTCTCGTAATTTATTTTTTATTTTTTCATTTTCTAAACCAAAATACTTTCCTTCCAGAATCAACCGCAAATTCTTAA
>DAOSVE010000089.1:0-6892 GCA_035593465.1 Candidatus Atribacteria bacterium
AGTATCCAGAAAGTCTGTTGTTTACAATAAGGGAGGAAAATACCCCTTATGACTCTCGCAAGAAGTCAAAAAAAATATAAAAGACAAAAACCACCGGGGGTATAGACTTACTGTAACCCCTCTTATCTGTCACTCCGGCGACTTGCGAGCCGTTTTTAGCCTGCCCCTGAATGACTCTATCGGCTATAGGAGGGAAAAGACCCCCTATGACCCCCGGAAAGACAAAAGAAAGAGAGCAAATACAACCCGGAGAAAAGACCTCCGTGTTCGTCACCCCTGAATGGTTCTGCGAGGGGTCCACAGTATTTAAAAACCAAAGAAAAAGTAAAAACTTCTGGATGCCTGATAAAAGCGCTCAGGCATGACGAAAGAGGCGTCATTCCTGAATGTATCTATCAGGAATCCAAACTATAGGGGGGAAGCTGATCCCCCTATCACCCCCTTGGAAAAACAAAAACTTGGATTCCCGATAAAAAATTTCGGGAATGACGGCGGGGGGTGGATTCCCGATTACTGATTTCGGGAATGAGGGAGATAGGAAGTCCTCGACAAAAGTGAGATTGCCACGCTCAGAAGGAAGTTCTTGCTCCTTTTGGGGTTTTTACGTCTTTATTCTTTAGTCTTACGCCGTAGACTGCCAGGCGAGGCTCACAATTGGCTCTGGGGAAAGGAGAGAGGGGTAAATTTGACATTGACTTTCTTTTTGACTATAATGGTTCATGGAAAGTTAATAATTTGTTTCCTTGCTGTTTCAGTGAGGGAACCAAAAAACTTTGAGGAGGTGAGCATTATGATCAAAGTTATTGGTTCCCAGCATGCAACTTCTCCTCCTAAGATTCATCGGCCTTTAGAAGTGAAAAAACCTTGGGGTAAGTTTATTCGATATACCTTAAATACTCCTACCACGGTAAAAATACTGGAAATAAATCCAGGAGAAATTTTAAGCCTTCAATCTCACAACTATAGAGATGAATTGTGGATACCCCTTAATGAAAGAGTAGTAGCAGAGATAGATGGAGAAATTTATTTTCCCAAAGAATTAGAGCCTATTTTTGTTCCTAAACATTCTAAACATCGTCTCAGTGCTAAAGATAAGAAAGTTAGGGTTTTGGAGATTTCTTTTGGTTATTTTGATGAAGAGGACATAGTTCGCTACGAAGATAAGTACGGGCGAACGAAAGATGAATTGATTGAAATTTTGGAACAGAGGGCGAGTGGACAGTAGTGTCTCGCTCTCTACCGATAGGGTTTTTATCTACTTATCCTCCCACTCCTTGTGGCATCGCTACTTTTACTGGAGATGTGGTCCGGGCAATATCTTCTTTTCCTTTTGCTCCTCAAATTATGGCTGTATCTCAAAGTGAGCAGGCCGTTACTTATCCTGAAGAAGTTAAGGTGGTCATCCAAAAAGAAAGAATAGAAGATTATCAAAAAGCAGCAGAATACGCTAATAAAGAACTGAAAATGGTAAACATCCAGCACGAATATGGCATTTTTGGAGGAGCAGATGGGGAGATGGTGATAGAATTTTTAGATAAATTAAGGATACCAGCAGTTACTACTTTACATACTGTTCTTTGTCAACCTTCTTCTCATCAGGCGGAAGTTCTCCAAAAAATAATTCAGCGATCAGAAAAAGTAGTGGTAATGAATAGCTTGGCTATTCCTATTTTAAAGGATAAATATCGAGCGCCTTCGGAAAAAATGGTAGTTATAAACCATGGTGCTCCGTCCGCTTGCCTTTACCAGAAGGAAGAACAAAAAGTGGCCTTGGGTTTTGGCGATAGAATTGTTTTGTCCACTTTTGGATTGATTAGTCGGGGAAAGGGGATTGAATATGCTATCCAGGCCTTACCTGAGGTGGTACACAAATTCCCTCAGGTAATATATCTGATAATAGGAATTACTCATCCTCAAGTTAAGGCAAAAGAAGGAGAATCATATAGGAACTTTTTAGAACAATTAGTAAAGGAATTAAGTTTAGAAAAACATGTTATTTTTGTGAACCGTTACTTGGGTAAAGAAGAATTAATCAAATATCTGGTGGCTACTGATATTTACCTTACTCCTTATTTGAACTCTCAACAAATTGTTAGTGGTACTTTAGCTTATGCTATGCGGTTCGGAAAAGTTATTGTTTCTACTCCTTACTTATATGCGCAAGAATTGATAGGAAAAAATAGGGGAATACTGGTAAATTTTGCTGATTCTCAAAGTATTAAAGATGCTCTCGTTGGGCTTTTGGAAAATCCTCTCTATTTTCGTCAAATAGAAAAAAATGCTCAAGAGTTTGGCGCTAAGCTGGAATGGAGTGAAGTGGGAAGAGATTATGCTCAATTATTTGATGAAGTAATTAATAAAAAAACCGCTTCCTCCTTGGGAGAAATCAACTTAATTTCTCAAGTAAATCATCGTTAGCTGAAAGTTAACTAAGATAGGAATGAAAAGAGGTAAAATAGGCATGAATATTTTACAGGAAAAGAAAGTTTTTTCCTCGATCAAGTTAGATTATTTAGCTTCTCTCAGTGACCACGTTGGCCTTTTACAACATGCTGATTATAAACTTCCCAAATTCGAGTTTGGATATGCTACTGATGATAATTGTCGAGGACTCTTGGTGGTGGCTAAATTCTACTCTATCTACCCTGATCCGTTAGCCAAGAAGTTAGCTCAACGGTACTTAGCTTTCCTTCGCTGGGTTCAAAAAGAAGATGGCCAATTTCATAACGAGGTTTCTATTGATCGACGTTTCCTGGATGTGGTTGGTTCGGAAGATTGTCAATGCCGAACCTTCTGGGCTTTATCAGCCACTTTAAATACTACTATTGCTGAAGACTTCAAATCAGTTATAAAGGAGATACTGGAAAAATTTCTTCCTAACCTCTTTTCTTATTCTGCGCTTCGTCCTTTAGCTTTTTTAATTCTGGGATTGCGGGAACTCTCTCGGCAAAAAGAGAACATCTTTTCTGGCTTAGATATACTTAATACTACTCGCACCTTAGCAGAAAGATTGGCTGAACAATACGAAAGAAACGCTTCTCCTCAGTGGGCCTGGTTTGAAGAGGCAATGACCTGGGGTAATGCTCTTTTGCCTGCCTCTCTCTTTGTTTCTTATAGACTTTTGGGAGATAAAAAATTATTAGAGATAGCTGAAGAAAGTTTTGATTTTATGAGCAATCACGTATTTGATCAGCAACTTATATTTCAGCCCGTGGGAAACAGAGGATGGTTCCCCCGGGAAGGGAAAAAAGCCCAGTTTGACCAACAACCTATTGAAGCTATGTGGATGACTATTGCTGCAGAAGAGGCATTTGAGGTAACTGGCAAATCTCACTACCGGCGCAAAGCTCGGTCTGCTATTGAGTGGTTTGGAGGAAGAAACTGCCATCGTATCCCTCTTTATGACTCTGAAGATGGCTCTTGCGCTGATGGCTTAACTCCGGACGGGATTAATTCTAACCGGGGGGTAGAAAGTACACTTTCTGCTTTATGCAGCTTTCTTTGGGCTAAAGAAAAAGGGATTTTAGGCAACTAATGGTTCTTGTATAAGAAACTTTTTACTTAAAACCACCTTAATAGGAATGGGGTTGACTTTTGAATTAAACCAGCCAAGAATTATATTAATGACGCTCAGGTCTGAGGATTTCGGCTGAAGTTGACTCCCAAAACAGGATATTGCTTTACCTCCCGGGTTAGTTTTTCAGGAAAGAAAGCAATATCCTGTTTTTTATTTAACTCTTCTATTAACTATTTGAGAGGGAAATCTTTATTAAAAACATATTTTTTAACTCGTTCATCGATAATTCTTCCGCTCCAATTGAGGCTAAAACCAAAATTGTAGGTATTTCCTTCGGAGTCTACGTAACATTCCATATCATGGGGGACATCTTCGTATTGTAATTCCACTGTTTTCATATTTGCTGGCATTTGTATAGGTAATAGCCCTTGCGGTTCAAACTTTCCTGTTAGAGCATCAAACACTGCTTGGGTTTGAACATCAAAAGTAATCAGTAGTGCATCTATGTAATTTTCAAATTCTCCAACAATTGTTGGTTTTGACATGTTGAGCACTACAACCACAGGTTTACCATCCATAGCTCTATATGTATCTAAGACCATAAACAAATCGTAAATGTTAGAAGCAACAACACTTTTACCTTTATATGTTCTGTTTTTAAAATCTTCTAATGGGTCTCCGCCAGCTAAACTAATTGCTCTCGCATAAACCGCCGTGTAGGGACTATACTGAAGACTTATAGGAACGTATCCATTCCCTCCAGAGGCAAGGTCATCAGGGTCATAACCGGCACCGGTTTTTGGAGTTTCTATAAAGCAGAGTGCAAAATCTGCTTCTTCGGGGTTTTCTGTTACAGCAAAATATTTTTTTGCAATTTCGATAGAAATAGGGTAGTCATAAGATTCTTCTATAATATTACCAAAGAAGTCCTTTGACGCTGGAGAATATCTTTTTGGTATGTAAACTTTTTTCCCGGCTTCTAAAGGAAGTATATTATCTTTGTTTTTTAACATTACTATTGATTTAAGTTGTGCTTCATAACCTGCTGCCATGTATTGTGGATTACCCACGGTTTCCTTTGTTTCTTCTATATCGAGATAGGGATTTTCAAACAGGCCTACTTGGAATATATTTTTTAGAAGCCTTTTTGCAAATTGTTCAAATCGTTGCCGCATAAATTCTTCTCCATATTCTTTTATACCCAATTTATAGGCCTCTATTATTGGTTCAGCTTTATTTTGTTTCCTCCGAACTGGTCCACGCCAGCCATTATGGCTTTATAATGTCTTTCTACTTCGGTTAAGTTTTCGACACCCCAGGGTCTGGTCTGCTCTGGAAAGAATCAACGGTAGGTCCCTGGTCAGCTGTAATCCCCCAGTCGGTACAAATCACTCCATCATATTGGTATTTTGTTCGAAGCAAGTCATTAATCATATATTTACTATAAGAATTTCCTACATTTTCTTTGTAAATAATGTCCTGATTATATGAGATTGTATAGTATGGCATAATTGCAGCGGTTTTTCAGTTTCTTCTTCCAAATCAAGAGCACCATTCACAAAGGGTATTAACTGCATATCAAAATTGTTTCCTGGATATACTGCATATTTTCCATAAGAGTAATGTGCATCTCTTCCTCCTTCTCCTGTTCCTCCACCAGGCCAATGTTTTGCCATTGTGTTTACACTTTCATACCCCCAGCCATTCATTATTTCTTTCTCACCATAAGAAGTTTGAAAGCTGTCTACATAAGCTCTTGCCATATCAGCTGCAAGCTCAGGGTCTTCCCCAAAAGTTCCATTTACTCGACCCCATCTCGGGTCTGTCGCAAGGTCAATTTGAGGAGACAGAGCAGTGGCAATACTTAATGCTCTATGCTCTCTTGAAGCGATTTTTCCAAAATTTTTAACTAACTCAGGATCAAATGTAGCCGCTAACCCCAGTGAATTAGGCCACATAGAGATACTCTCTCCCGCTTCTGCATTATATTCAGTATCTGCAATTGCTCCGTGACGGGGGTCCGAACTTATATTAACCGGTATTCCATAACCAAAACTTTCTGCCAGAGCCTGGAGATTATTATTCCATCTTGCTGCAGCTTCGGGACTCTCGACAGATGTGATTAAAACATGTCTGAGATTATCTTTTGTTAAAAATTCCTTTTGCTGGTTAGTTAGATCCCAGGCAGAAGCGCCACTTTCCTGGTAAGACTTTCCATTATAGGTTCCTCCGAACCACCCAGTTTCCGGCACAGCTTGATGGCTGCTATAGAGCATAAGCCCGGCAATTTGTTCTATGGTTAATTTTGAAGCTAAATCTTTTGCTCTTTCTTCGGGGGATAACCTCCAATCTTCATAGTCATCAAGCACACCATTTTTATTTAAATCTTTGAAGTATTTTCCATCAACTTCAATAATCTTTACCCCTGAGCTATCTGAATAGCCAAGAACCTGACCATCCTCATTTTTTACATAAGAAATACCATCTGAAGCGTATAATATATAAAAGGGAAATATTACAGTTCATGCTGCAAGAAAACCTATTTTGACACCTCTTTTAATCTTCAATTTTTCTCCCTCCTAACTTATTTTTAATCAAAAAACTTCATGTGTTTAAAGTATACCATTTTTGTAATTATAGTTAACCGCAAAATCCATTACAAATACTATAAAGGGGCTGTGCCCCTTTATCATCCCCCTTTCTTTTTCTTCCCTCGCCTTCAATGGAAGAACCCCACATATTCCTTCCCTCGCCCTTCTAGGAAGAGGGTTAGGGTGAGGGTGTTTTCTTGCCGTTATTCCTGAATGGTTCTATCGACTATGAGGAGGCAAGCCCCCTTATAACCCCCAAAAAAGATTAAAACTTAAAAAATATAAAAGTAAAGACTCAAAGGCTACTGAGGGAAAAAACATCCCTCAGTGGGCAGTGCCCCTTTATAATCCCCCAAAAAGCAGACAGCCTACGGCGTAGGATTAAAGACTTAAAAACTAAAAGCAAAAAGAGTAAGCATAAAAAACTACTGGAAGAGAAAAAGTGTCTCTTCCAGTACAAAGGGGAAAGAATTCCCCCTTGTAAACCCCTTTCTTTTTGCCAGTGCAATAACCTTCTTGCCACTCCTGAATGCCTCTATCGACTATGAGGGGGTTTCACCCCCTTATAATCCCCAAAAGCAAAAAATTAAAAACTGAAAAGACAAAGACTACTGAGGAAGAAAACGCTTTCCTCAGTACCTGCGGCACCAAAGACGAAAGCAAAATAGATGAAAGAAACTAAAACCAATTACGCTGGAGAAAAGCACTCCAGCGTTGAGGAAGGAAAAGCGTCTTTCTCAGTATAAGGGGGAAAGAATTCCCCCTTATGAATCCCCTTTCTTTT
>DAOSVE010000090.1:0-6776 GCA_035593465.1 Candidatus Atribacteria bacterium
TAGAAGAAGCAAAAAAGTTAGCAAAAGAAAAGGGTATTTCTTCTATTGATTTCGAGATAGGGAAGGTGCAGGATTTATCTCGTTTCCCGGACCGCTCTTTCGACCTGGTACTTTCCTTAGATGCTCCGGTTTCTTATGCTTATCCGGAGGAGAAAAAAGCTCTCCGGGAGTTAACTAGAGTAGCCAGTGATAAATTAATTATATCGGTGGTAAATCGCTGGGGGCAAATTCCAGTAGCAGTGGAAACAGAATTACGATTCAGAAATAATTTAGAGATTTCTCGACGCTTTTTCCAGGAAGGTAACTGGGACCATCCCTCTTTTTGGGAAAATCTGGAAAGGAAAGTTCCTTTTCTTTGCCGCTTCGTTTTTCCTCCTCTGCATGCTTTTACTCCTTCTGAAATCATAGATGATTTGATAGAAGAAGGATTTAGGCCTTTACGGGTGGTGGCCTCGGGAACCCTGGCTCGTCTTTTATCTCGTCGTACTTTAAAAAAAATAGTGAATAATCCTTCCCTGTATAGGGAGTTTTTAGAGTTCTCCCGGGAGTATGATGCTCTATTCGAAGTGTTGGGAGTGGGGGCAAAAGTAGCTTCAGGTCTTTTGGTGGTGGGGGAAAGAAAAAATAGCGATGAGAAAATGGTATAAAACCACAATAACCATAGGGGAAGAAAAAGAAGAAGAGCTTTTACTTCAATTACAAGGACAAAATATAACCGGAATATGGGAATTACGACCTGGTGAAATAATAGTTTACTCAGAAAGTTCTCTTACTCTCCCTCCAGAGATAGAGAAGATAGAGGAGGAGGAAGAAGAGGGAGAGTGGGCTTACAAATGGCGAGAAGGTTTTAAACCTGTCCGGGTGGGAGAAAGAATAGTGGTGAGACCCCCCTGGGAAGACCCACAGGATGTAGCAGTGGAGCTCGTAATTTACCCTGCTTATGCTTTTGGTACCGGTCAACATCCCACCACTTACTGGTGTTTATATATGATAGATAAACACTTCCAAAAAGGGCAAAGTTTTTTGGATGTGGGAAGTGGCTCGGGGATTCTTTCTATTTTAGCAGCGAAGCTTGGGGGGGGAAGAATTGTAGCTTTAGATATTGATCCCCATGCTGGAGAGGAGCTGAAGCGCAATTTATCTTTAAATGGAATAGATTTTTCTCGGATAGATTTTCAGGAAAAAGAGGTAGAAGAAGTTAAAGAAAAATTTGACTTTATAGTTTGTAATATCGGAACTAATTTTCATCTTTTTCACCTGGAAACCATGAAAAATTTACTTAATGAAGGGGGTATTCTGGTTCTCTCTGGAGGAGAAGAGAAGGATTTTTTTCTTCTTCAAAAAAAAGCTAAAATGTTGAGCTTAAAAGAAAAAGAAGTCAGGATAGATGCCTCCTGGGTTACCGTAGTTTATAAGAAGTCGGAAAATGTATTATAATATAAAAGGAGGTGAATGCATTTTTGCGAGTAGCTTTTGTTCACAGTGGCAAAGATAAGCGTGTAGCCGAACTGGCCCGCTATATGGTTGGCCTTTTTGAAAAAGAAGGTTGCACGGTAAAAATTATTGAAGCGGAAAGTACCGCTTCTCCAGTTAGTTTGCGTCCTTTTGATCTGATATTTGTTGGTTCTCAAGTTTTTAGTTTGTGGGGAGGCAAAATATCTCAAGAGGTAGTGAACTTTTTACAGGGAGCAAGCGGAATGGAAGGTAAAAGAGCAGTAGCTTATGTTCGTCCCAACCTGTTCGGGACGGATAAGGCTTTAAGAAGGTTGATGTCTAAGATGGAATCGCAAGGAGCTTTTGTGGTGGATTTTGAAGTACTAAAAGGTGAGAAAGAAGCGGAAAACCTGGTTAAAAGACACCTGAAGTGATAGGGAGGTGAAGGCTGTGGAGGAAAAGGAAAAAGCTCGAGAAGCATTTGAAGAGATATTTTTTAAACCCATGGAAAAAGTTTTAAGCCCTTTTCTCAATGAGGAAGCTCGCAAGCATTTTTCTCAAGCAAGAGTAGAAGTGCTGAAAGCTATGCGTGCTTTTATAGATGCAGAAATAGAGCGGGCAGATAAAAAAGAGAAGAAAAGCTCAGAATCTTAAGGATAAAACATTGATAGCTTAATTGACAGATAGGAAGAAAAAACTTATAATGCCTCAGTGGCTTTGGACTGGAGAAAAGTTGTTTTTTCTAAAAGTGTAAAATAGAAGGATGGGTGAAACGGTTGGGCAAATGGTTTCGTTCGCTGAAACAGTATTTTCGTGATGCCTGGAGTGAATTACGTAGAGTAACCTGGCCTAGCAGGAAAGAGCTCTGGAACAGTACTTTGACTGTATTGGTAGTAATTGCATTAGCGGGGGTGTTTTTGGGAGCGGTGGACTTATTGCTTACTTTTTTAGTGAATCTTTATCTAAGGTGATGTGGTAGTGAATGAAGCAGAAATGTCAAAACAGTGGTATGTGGTTCATACTTTAGCAGGTAGTGAACATAAGGTAAAAGCTAATCTGGAACGGAGAATTACTTCTATGGGGATGCAGGATCAGATTTTTCGGGTAGTAGTTCCCATGGAAGAAGCAATAGAGGTGAAGAGGGGAAAAAAGAGATTTACCAAGAAAAAGGTCTTCCCGGGATATGTTATGGTGGAGATGATAATGAACGATCGTTCTTGGTATGTGGTGCGTAATACTCCAGGAGTTACTGGTTTTGTAGGTTCGGGTATGAAACCTGAACCTTTGAATGAAGAAGAAGTTAATGTCATTTTGCGTCAGACCGGGGTAGAAAAAGGAGTTCTTCGTCTGGATGTAGAAAAAGGAGAGATGGTAAAAGTGATTGCTGGTCCTTTTTTGAACTATACCGGGACTGTGGAAAGTGTAGACCAGGAAAAAGGCAAAATGACCGTGCTTCTCTCCATTTTTGGCCGTGAAACACCAGTGGAACTGGATTTTTCTGATGTTGAGAAACTGTAAAGAGGTGGCAGAGAAAGAATGGCAAAAAAAATAATTGCGGTGGTAAAATTGCAAATCCCGGGGGGGATGGCTACTCCTGCTCCTCCAGTGGGTCCAGCGTTAGGTCAACATGGGGTTAATATAATGGAATTCTGTAAAGCTTTCAATGCTGCTACAGAGAAGGACCGGGGGATATTAACTCCGGTGGAAATTACCATATATGGGGATCGCTCTTTCACCTTTGTATGTAAAACCCCTCCTGCTTCTTTTTTAATCAAACAGGCTCTGGGGGTGGAAAAAGGTTCAGGAGAGCCTAACCGGGTGAAAGTAGGTAAAATCCCTCGTTCTAAAATTCGGGAAATTGCTGAGAAAAAAATGCCTGACCTTAATGCTAATGACTTAGAAGGAGCAATTAAGATTATAGAAGGAACAGCCAGAAGTATGGGAGTGGAAGTCACAGAAGGATAACGAGGAGGAATGGAAAATGGCAGATAGAGGTAAGAGATATCTGACAGCAAAAAATAAAGTAGAAGCAGGCAAGTTGTATGACCCGGAGACGGCTATTCGCCTGGTGAAAGAGATGGCTAATGCCCGCTTTGATGAAACAATAGAAGTGGCTATAAATTTGGGAATTGACCCCAAACAATCTGACCAGCAGGTTAGGGGGACGGTTTCCCTTCCTCATGGAGTGGGCAAAATTGTGCGGGTTTTAGTTTTTGCTCAAGGGGAAAAGGCCCGGGAAGCACAGGAGGCAGGTGCTGATTATGTGGGGGGAGAAGAACTGGCAGATAAAATCCAGGGTGGATGGTTAGATTTTGATGCTGCAGTGGCCACTCCCGACATGATGAGGGTAGTGGGGAAGTTAGGTAAAGTTTTAGGACCCCGGGGGTTGATGCCTAATGCTAAAACTGGTACAGTAACTTTTGACATAGGACAAGCGGTAAAAGAAATAAAAGCAGGACGAATAGAGATTCGCAACGACCGTTATGGTAATATTCATGCCCCTATAGGAAAGGCCTCTTTTACGGTGGAAGATTTACTGGACAATTTCTATGCCCTTATAGATGCGATAGTACGCTTAAAACCATCTACTTCTCGAGGGCGTTACATTAAAAAGATAGTCGTTTCTTCTACCATGGGACCAGGTATACCAGTAGATCCCAATTTAGCTTTAGGGCGTCTGGAAAAGAGGGTAGCATAAAAATTGAGTAAAATTGAAATTTGAATACCGGCCTGAGAACCGGGGGCATTAGCTTAAATATCCCGGGGAGGTAAGAGTAGAAAACTTTTCTCATGGTGTTTGGTGAAGTTTTCTGAGAAAAGTGAGTATTAAACATTAACTGAAAAGGCTCTTCTCCCGGAAGAGCCTTTTTTTATGGGAAGGAGGTAGATAGTTCTTGCAAAAGGCAGAGAAAGAAAAAATCTGGCAGGAAGTTTGTGAGAAACTGCAAAAGAGCCAGGCAGTGTTTGTGATTAATTATCAGGGAATTAAAGTGGAAAACATGAATGAGCTCCGCCGGAGCTTGAGAAATGCTCAGGGAGAAATAAAGGTAGTTAAAAACACCTTGGCTCGCATTGCTCTCGATAAGGCGGGTATTTCCTATGATGATGAGCTCCTGAAGGGACAGAATGCTCTTGCATTTTCTTATCTGGATGCAGTACAAATAGCTAAATTATTAGCTGATGCTGGTAAAAAGCTGCCTCAACTGGAGATCAAAGGGGGTTGGCTAGACCGTAATCCTTTAAAACCTGAAGAAGTTAAACGTTTAGCCGAACTTCCTTCTCGGGAGCAACTAATTGCTCAAGTAGTGGGAGGAATGAAAGCCCCTATTGCTGGTTTGGTGGGAGTTTTGCAAGGATTGTTGCAAAACTTGGTGGGAGTTTTACACGCTATTGAAGAGAAAAAGAATGCTTAGAGGGAGGATTAATCATGACTAAAGAAGAAATTATTGAATCCATTGAGAAAATGACTGTTTTGGAATTGGCCGAACTGGTGAAAGCGCTGGAGGAGAAATTTGGAGTTTCAGCAGCTATGCCCGTAGCTCAGGTAGCAGCAGGAGGAGCGCAGGGACCTGCTACTCCTGAAGTAGAAGAGAAAACTGAGTTTGATGTGGTATTGAAAAGCGTAGGAGAACAGAAACTTCAAGTTATCAAGGAAGTACGGGCTATTACTGGTTTAGGTTTGAAGGAAGCCAAAGAACTGGTAGATAATGCTCCTCGCTCGGTTAAAGAGGCGGTTAGTAAAAAAGAAGCCGAAGAAATTAAAGCTAAATTAGAAGCAGTAGGTGCAGAAATAGAAATTAAATAAAAAGAGGAGCCTTAAGGCTCCTCTTTTTTAAAACTACCTTGAATAAAAAATATCTCTTAAATCCTTATTTTCTGTTAATCCTCGTTTCTCTCATCTGGGGATTTAATTTCAGCGTGGTCAAAATAGGAATTCTGACCATCGGTCCTCTGGCTTTTTCTCTTTTACGTTTCATATTGAGTGCTTTGCTAATGTTTTTGGTTCTATGGCTTACGGAAAAGAATCCCTGGGTAGAGGTAAAAGACCTTCCTTATTTTTTGTTTCTGGGTCTTTTAGGATTCGGGATTTATCAGCCTCTGTGGAGCTATGGACTTAAACTCAGTTTGGCTTCTCATTCGGCTCTTATTTTGTCTCTTTCTCCAATTGTGGTATCTCTGGTGGCTTTTGTGCGAAAAGAAGAGCTGGTGGGAGGAATAAACTTATTAGGGGTAATAATAGGTTTTGGAGGAGTCATATTTTTAGTAGGTCAAGGAGGAAATGGGGATTATGCTCCACAGTCTGTTTTATATGGAGACTTATTGACTTTAGGGGCTGCCATTTGCTGGGGGCTTTACTCTTATTTTGGCAAAAACATGGTCAAGAAATATTCTCCTCTTAAAACTTCCACCTGGAGTGTCATCTGGGGATTGGTGTTTATGTTCCCGGTGTGTATAGGAGAAACTCTTCAGGTAACAAGGGAAGACTTTAGTTTTTCTCTTTTGCTTTCTCTTTCTTACTCTGTAGTCCTATCTTCATTAGTAGCTTATATCATCTGGATGCAATGTGTAAAAGAACTTGGAGCAGCGCGTACTATTTCTTCTCAGTATATTACTCAGGTAGTAGGCGTAATTGCTGCCTGGATGATATTTGGTGAACCTTTGGGATGGCGAGTATTTTTGGGGATGGCTTTCATCAGCCTGGGTTTGTGGTTAATTCATAAAAAACCCTCGGGGGGAGAATTAATCTTATAAGCCTAATTTCCCGGAAAATTATAACTATGTTTTTGTATCAATCCCCAGACTCTCCATAATTGATGCTGAGATTTGGTAATCTCTGTGAGAATGTGCCCATACTTACCAGAGTAACGAATTTGAGTCAATGTCTCCATCTCCAAGAGTAACTCCCGGACTGTGTACTTCTCAGTTAAGCCGGTATCCCGCATCTTTTTCCGCAAGGCACTCAGGTTAGCCTTTATTCCGATAAACCCGCAGGGCTTCCACCGGATCTTTGATGTCATTGGTAAGAAGCACATAGAAACCAGCATACCGGTTACGGTATTTCTGAATGGCTTCTTGGTTAAAAAGCACTTTGCGACCCCGTACTGGGGTCTCCTTAATGGTGAAGAAGGTCTGGTAAGCATCGGCATGGTTACTCACTAATTGCCCGGTCTCCAACTCTGTTTTGTAGGTCAGTAAATCTTCCATAAAGCTATCAGTGACTTTTGCTCCAGGCTCTGCAGTGAGAGAGGGGGCCACCTCTCGTGGTGATATAGTAAGCCATGCTCAAGGAGTTATAATCAAAAGTTGTGTATGGCCAAATGAAAACAGGTGGCGATTCTCGG
>DAOSVE010000091.1:0-1651 GCA_035593465.1 Candidatus Atribacteria bacterium
GTATTATACTTTGCCCTCAGCGCAGGAGGAAACTATACACTCTTTTATCGCTTCTTTCACCTTTCCTTCTACTCCCTTTAGAACCTTGCCCACCATAAGTTCTTGGGGATGATTCTTTAAGTATTCTGGGAAAGCACTTAAATATTGCACTCTCAAAGCAGTGCTGAAATTTATCTTTCTCACTCCTAATTGTGCCGCTTTTTGTAATTGTTCCCGAGGTGTGCCACTTCCTCCATGTATTACAAGGGGTAATTTACTTTTTTCTCTAATTTCTTTAATGCGTTTAAATTGAAGCTGGGGTGTTCTCCCTTCGTATAATCCATGGCGAGTTCCCACTGCTACGGCTAACATATCTACCGGTGCTTTAGAAATGAATTCTTCTGCTTCCTCGGGGGAGGTGAAAAAGTCTCCTTCTTTACTTTTTTCTTCCCAGCTTTCGTCTCCTTCTAATCCTCCTACTCTTCCCAACTCTCCTTCTACTAATACCCCCACTGGGTGGGCAATTTCTATTACTTTGTTGGTTAGATTAATATTTTCCTCTAAAGGTAAACGAGAGCCATCAATCATCACTGACGAGAAACCATTTTGTATAGCTAAGAGAATTTCTTCCCATCGATGAGCGTGGTCTAAGTGGAGAGAGAAAGGTATAGAAAATTTCTGGGAGAGAAAAAGCAATGTCCCGTAAAACATCCTTATATCCAGGGCTTCATATTCTACCGGAGCTACCTGGATAATAAGGGGAGAACGCATTTCTTCTCCTTCTTCCAGAATCCATAAAATAAATTCTGGGATGGGAACATTGAAAGCAGGAAGAGCAAAGTTTTTCTCTTCAGCTAATTTTAGAATAGTTTTAGTAGAGACTAAAGGCATAATAAAGCTCCTTTCTTTTTGGCTATTTTGAAATTATAGCAGATTTTTCCTCCTTTCCTCGGAAATATTTTCTCGATGCTCAGGAGAAATATCGTTATGGTGAGGGGGGGGTAGAAACTTTCCGTCTATACGCTCTCTGTAAGGAAGAAAGCTAAAAACTAAATATTATGACAGATGCAAACGAGGTATTCTTAATAAAAGTGAGAACTGGAAAAGAAGGTACAAATTACTTAAAGGCGTTATTTTTCACATGTTCTATGAACTCATCCTGAAAATCGGTAAAACTGATGTTATAAATCTTCTTGAACAAATTGTCATGGTTTTTATTGACCATGAGCCCGGTCATATATTGGTGGAATTTTTCTCTTCCATATCTTTCGATTAAAAAATCGACTAGGCAAGCAAATTCAGAATACATAAATGTAACTCTATTCTCAACATCCAGTTGGATGTCATCTTTCTGGCTGGTTTCGTAGAACTGGGGAGGGAAATGATTGCCTTTTTGAATCAATTCATAAACTTGACTTTTACTGGGATACAATGAAGTTCCTAACTGATTAGAAGTATACATAGCTATACCTTCCAGAAGCCATTTTGGATATCTGAGGTCGGCAATAAATCCCATATTTTGATATAAAAGAATGTGGGAAAGCTCATGTTTCATGTAGATTTCTAAAGAAATGATTCTATCTTTTGCATCTTTAATTGCCCAGGGGGATATCATTATACTTCTATTTGGATAAGCAATGAATCGAGCCTTAGTTTTTGCTCTTTCTAAATA
>DAOSVE010000091.1:1751-6772 GCA_035593465.1 Candidatus Atribacteria bacterium
AATTGATATAAAAGCTAAAGTATATTTCCGCTTCATCTTCTATTCACTATATTGCTTAATAGATTTTTTGTTCCTCTTTGAATAATATTTCTGAATAAAGCTCGATAATCTTTTTTATATTTTCCATAACCTCTTCAAAGGTTTCCCCCGGCTTGGCATCCTTTAAGTTCTGGACATTATGCATAATAACTGTAGTCACCTTCCTTCTCGTAATTTTACTGTTGTTTTAAGCGGGCGAGTTGACCGTTCTTTTTGGATCTTCCCCAATTTATTTCCTCCGGAGAGGAATCTTTTTAATGATTAAAGAGAAAATATTCCGTGTCATGAAAGCCATATGCTTTTCTTTTAATCCTATTATAGTATCCCGCAAAACCTGATATAATTGCTAAAGTTTACTAAAAATCTCAAAGGCGAGATCGCCACGGGAAGCGAGCAAACGACCCTCGCGATGACAAGTTGAGGCAAGATTGCTACATTACTTCTTACGATAATAAAAGGGAAATGGCAATCCCTTCCAGACGGTCATTGCGAGTTCGTCGTTACGTTTACGTGGCAATCCCGAGTTTTTAACCTCTGATGTAATTGGCCTTTTTAGTATTCACCAAGGATTCAAAAGCGAGATTGCTTCAGAGCTTCCTCCTCGCAAAGACAGGAGGGGGTGAGATCTCTCTTGACAGTTAGTTTTACAATAGGTTTTGCGGTTAACTATATTACAGTTTCAACTAAGATGAATAGCTGAGTTTTGTTTTTGCTTGGTAAGAATAAAGGAAAGGGTAAATATGGAGAAATATAAAGTATTAGTCACTCCAACTGCTTCTTTTGGCAAATATTCTGATGCTTTTTTCTCGCTTGCAAAAGGCAGGATTAGAGGTGATTCTTCCTCCCTATCCTCATCCTTTAAAGGAAGAAGAGTTAAGGGAGTTTGTTTCTCAAGTAGATGGTATTATTGGGGGCTTGGACCCTGTCACTCCTTCTCTTCTTGAGGAGGCTAAATGTCTCCGGGTGATCTCTAAGCATGGGGTAGGGGTGGATAACATCGCCGTAGAAGAAGCAACTCGCCGGGGGATAGTGGTAGCTAATACTCCGGGGGCTAATGATGACTCAGTGGCTGACCTTGCATTTGCTTTTGTTCTTTCTCTTGCTCGTCATATTCCCCGAGCTTATTGGAGCATGAAAGAGGGAAAATGGGAAAAAATTGTAGGAATAGAGATTAAAGGAAAAACTTTAGGAGTGATTGGAACTGGCCGGATTGGGAAAAAAGTAATCTGCCGGTCGGGGGGGTTTGAGATGAGAGTGCTGGCTTATGATGTGGCTCCTGACTGGGACCTATCCCAGAAGTGGCAGTTTTCTTATGTATCATTGGAAGAGTTACTGCGAGAAAGTGATTTTGTTACTCTGCATATTCCTCTTACTCGGGAAACCAAGGGTTTTATAGGAGAGAAAGAGCTTTCTCTAATGAAGAAAAGTGCTTATCTTATAAATACTGCTCGTGGAGGAATTGTGAAGGAAGGAGCCCTTTATCGAGCGCTAAGAGAGAGAATGATTGCTGGAGCGGCTTGGGATGTTTTTTATCAGGAGCCACTAGGTAATAATCCTCTCTTAGGTTTAGAAAACGTTATTGCTACTCCTCATATGGCCTCTGATACTGAAGAAGCTATATGCCGGATGGATATAGTGTCAGCAGAAAACGTCATTCGGGTGCTCCGGGGAGAGAGACCTCTTTCGGCAGTAAATATGGTAGAAAAAGTACAAAGATGAGGAGGTTTATTATGAATGGGAAACTATTAAAAAATAAGTTGGAAGCAAAAAAGCCTTGCGTGGGCAGCTGGGTAACCTTTACTGACCCTACAATTACTGAAATTTTATGTGGAGCAGGCTATGATTTTTTGGTCATTGATACTGAGCATGCTCCTCTGGGAGTGGAGACGGTACAACTTCACCTTTTGGCTACCAAAGGGGAAGATACTGTCCCCATAGTGCGAGTGCTATGGAGTGATTTAGTTTATTTGAAACAGGTTCTGGATATAGGAGCGCCTGGAGTTATGATTCCCATGGTACATAATAAAGAAGAGGCGGAAAAGGCAATCTCTTTTTGTCTTTATCCTCCAGAAGGGATTAGAGGCTTCGGCCCTCGACGAGCAGCGGGTTATGACCGCCGGATACCTGAGTATATTGAAAAAGCTAATGAGGAAGTTTTAATCATTCTGCAAATTGAGCATTTTGAGACCGTGGAGAATTTGGAAGAAATTCTTAAAGTAAAGGGATTAAGTGCAATTTTTATTGGTCCCTGGGATTTATCGGGTTCTTTAGGTTTATTGGGAGAAATTAATCACCCTCGAGTGAGAAAATATGTTGATATCATTATTGAAAAGGCCAATAATGCTAACATACCGGTAGGGATTGCCGCTTCTTCTAAAGCAGAAGATGTGGTAGGGTGGTTTAAAAAAGGAGTAGAATTCGTTACAGCCGGGACAGACTATGGTCTTCTTTCTCAAGCTTGTGATAGCTCAGTAGTTTCCATAAAGCAATTGTTGTAAATTTCTAAGGAAGGGTGGGTTTATCCACCCTTCCTTTAAGGAATCAAAGTAAGAATTTTTTTAGCCTGTTGGGGATATTGAGCGATGAACCGCAACTCATCCGAGGTTAACGGTTTTTGTTTTTCTACGTTAGCGAAACGAGCTAATTCTAATACTTCTCGTGCTTCCTCTTCATCTTTGAATTCTATTTCTAATTGATTGTAAACGTTGCGAAATCCCTTTATCCCGCTATATTCGCCGATTACAATCTGTCTTCCCGTTTCTATGATTTCCGGTTCTCCTCTTCCTAACTCTCCAAAGTCATAAAGCTCATAGTTTTTGCTATCTTTTAATACTCCATCGGCATGAATTCCCGAGGCATGAGCAAAAGCGTTGGCTCCTACTCCGGGTTGAGTGATGGGGATGGGAACTCGGAAAGCATAAGAAGCATACTTGCAAGTTTTCCAGGCCGCTTTTAAATTTATTCGCTCATCCAGTTGATATTTTTCTCCATCCATGCCGCTGGCATATTTTATGGCTAAAATTACTGAAACCAAGTCAGCATTCCCTGCTCGCTCTCCTATCCCATTGATGGTAGTGTTAATAAAAACATCGCATCCTGTGTCCACTGCTGCTTTCGCTCCGGCAATAGAGTTAGCCACTACCATGCCTAAGTCATTGTGACAGTGGAGCTCAATGGGCATCTGAACCGCCTCTCCAATTTTAGCTATACGCTCATAAATGGTAAAAGGGCTATCATAACCTAAAGTATCGCAATACCGGAAGCGTTCTGCTCCTGCTTCTTTACCTGCTTTGGCGAATTCGATTAAATAATCTATATCAGAACGAGAAGCATCTTCAGCGTTTATTCCGATTCCTTGTGCTCCACAGGCCTTGGCAGTTTCTACTGCTTCTACCATAGATTTTATTACTGTTTCTGGGCTCATCTTTTCTTGAAATTTACTATGAATCATCTGGTCGGAGGTAGAAATAGAGAGATTGAGATATTTCAACCCTGGAACCATCTGGTAAGCTAATTCAACGTCCTTTTTTACCGCTCTCAACCATCCACTCAATCTTATGGGGCTCAGAGCTCCCATTTCTGCTAATTCTAAATTGGCATTGAGGTAATAAGTTTCATGACGGGTGGTAGGAAAACCGAATTCGCTTTGGTAAACCCCCATTTCGTTGAGGAAAAAGTTTATCATAGTTTTTTCAATTTTAGCTAACCCTAAACGAGCAGTCTGTACTCCATCACGATTGGTAACATCCAGAATATAGATTTTAGGCATATACACACCTCCTCAATTCATTTGATTGACAAAGTTTTTTAATCGCTCCATTCCTTTTTCAATGTTTTCTTCTGAAATAGCATAGGAAAAGCGAAGGTAACCTTCCATCCCGAAAGCTGTACCCGGGACACAAGCTATTTGGGCTTCTTCTAAAAGAGATTCAGCTAACTCTAAAGAGTTATTAATGGGTTTCCCCTGGAAGCTTTTACCTAAATAAGGGGAAAAATTGGCAAAAACGTAAAAAGCTCCCCGAGGAATAGGAAAAGTGACTGAGGGAATTTCTGAAAGGTGTTGTGTTATGAGTTTTCTCCGCTCGTCAAACTTTTTCACCATTTTTTCGAATAGAGAAGAATCGCTCTGTAAAGCTTTCCAGGCTGCTCTCTGGCTTATAGAAGTGGGATTAGAAGTAGAATGGTCCTGAAGCCTTCCCATTGCTTCAATTACTTCCCGAGGTCCGGCAGCATATCCAATTCGCCAGCCGGTCATGGAGAAAGTTTTGGACACACCATTGATTACTATAGTTCTATCTTTCATTCCCGGAAAAGCAGCTATGCTTCTTATTTTTGCTCCATCATAAGCGAGGTGCTCATATATTTCATCAGAAATTATTATTAAATCCTTTTCTTTAGCCAATTGCGCTACTTCTTCTAACTCTTCTTCTTCCCATACTACCCCTGTGGGGTTTGAAGGGTTGTTTATGATAAGAAGATGAGTGCGAGGAGTGAGAGCTTTTTTAATTTCTTCGATACTCACAGTAAATATAGATGGGGAAGGCTCAAGAAAAACTGGTTTTCCTTCGGCCAATTTTATCTGTTCTAAGTAGGTAACCCAGTAAGGTTTGGGCAAAAGCACCTCATCTCCAGGGTTACAAAGGGTCAGAATAGCATTAAAAAGAGAGTGCTTTGCGCCACAGGAAACTATTATTTCTTGAGGGGTGTAGAAAAGCCCGTTTTCTCTCTCTAATTTTTTACTGATAGCTTCTTTTAGCTCTGGTGTTCCAGAAGTAGGGGTATATTTGGTGAATCCTTCATCGATAGCTTTTTTAGCCTCTTCTTTGATTGCCAGAGGAGTATCAAAATCTGGTTCACCGGCACTGAAGGAAATTATATCCCTTCCTTCCCTTTTTAGAGCCTTGGCTCGAGCAGAAATAGATAGAGTAGCGGAAGGCTCGATTTTTTTAACTCTTTCTGTTATTTGCAAAATATCACCTCCT
>DAOSVE010000092.1:0-6649 GCA_035593465.1 Candidatus Atribacteria bacterium
TTCTCGTGCTATTTTAGCTTTTAGTGCTGCGTCATACTTCTTTCGGATGTCACCCATTTTCTTATCTTTTTCCTTTCCATTTTACAGGTTAAATACACCTTATTACTCTGTCCAGTTTTGGGGGTCCATTATAGACTAAGGGAAACATGGGCTTTTCTTCTTTTTTTCAGTTGTTTAAGATTATCTCTTATAAAATCTAATAATAACTTTCTCTCTCTTTCTCTAAGAACTTTAATACTTACCAGGGGGATACCATCTTCCTTCCGTGTTCCAAAATAAAAGCAAGGGGTCATTGACAAAACCGGAAAGTGATGATACTATGCTCTCCGAGCTTGCGCAAGCTTATTAATTTTCAATTTATTTTTGGGAGGTTTAAGTTTAAATGGCAACTGGCAAAGTTAAATGGTTTAGTGCCACCAAAGGTTATGGATTCATTGAATCTGACGAAGGTGGGGATGTTTTCGTTCACTACTCGGCTATCGAAGGTAGCGGCTTTAAAACTTTAGAGCAAGGCCAAGCAGTAGAGTTTGAGGTACAGCAAGGTGATAAAGGACCTCAAGCAGTAAAAGTAAAGAGACTATAGGAAAAAAGGGAAAAAAAGCCCTGGGGAAATTTTTCCCCAGGGCTTTTTTGTTGGGCTACGTCAGCATAGACGATAGGTTTTGAGTGAAATGATTTTTGAGGATGGATCTTAAGCCAAAAACAAAAATCCCAGAGCAGGAATTCCTGCTCTGGGATTCACCTTAAAATAAAGCCTGTTTTTTAGTTTACTTCTGCCTTTACTTTTTCCTTATTTGTGGCAGCTTCTTCTAACTTACGGAGATATTCTTTTCTTTCTGATTTGTAATCCTTATAGTATACTGTTCCTTTGTAGTCAGTTTCCCAGATAGGGTCGGTTAATTTTTTGAATGCCTGAGAGTATTGGTCTATTTCGTCTTTAAGAGTAGTTATCAGGCTTTCTGCTCCTTCATGGCTGGGACGAGCTCCATATTTCTCCACTACTTCTCGCAAAACTTCAGGAACATCGATAAGCATGCACGGTCTCATCAAGTTGTTATCATAAGGCTGTCTTTCTTGGATAGCTCGGAAGAAGGGAGAAGCAATAACTTCTTTTAGAGATTTGTCTTTTACATTATCCACGGTAAAGTGACAGAACACGCAAGGTTCTACATCCCCAGCGTTATTAATGTGGAAATATCTTCTTCCTCCAGCGATACAACCTCCTACATATGGTCCATCATTCCAGAAATCGCCAATAAAAATTGGCTTTTCATAACGAATGCGGTGTACTTGACTGCGGAGATGAAGTCTTTGTTCTGGAGTAGGCATTAGGGAAGTATCTGGTTTTTTACCTATGGGAACGTAAGTAAAAAACCATCCAAAAGCACACCCTTTGTTGATTAGAAATTCTATAAACTCATCGCTGGATACCAATTCAGTGTTGTGTCGAGTAGCAGTAATGGAGAAGCCAAAGAGTACTCCCTCATCTCGCAGAGCTTCCATAGCCTGCATTATTTTTTTAAATGTGCCTTTTCCTCGGCGATTATCAGTTTCTTCTTCGTAGCCTTCCACACTTATAGCGGGATAGACATTACCCATTTGAGCTAAGCGTTTAGCCACCTCTCGGTTGATTAAAGTACCATTAGTGTAAATCTGGAAAGATATATCGTTGTGTTTCTCAAAAAGGTCTAAATGTTCTTTTCTGATAAATGGTTCTCCTCCAGAAATAGTGAGAAAATTCATGCCCATTTCCTTAGCTTCGTTAAATAAACGATCCATAAGCTCAATGGGCATATCGCTTTCTTTACGATACTGTCCAGCATAACAACCGTAGCAATTAAGGTTACATCTCATAGAAGGGCTTACTACAAAGAAAAAGGGAACTTGCACGCCTAATTCTTTTTCCAACTTTTGCCTTTTGGGTACTCCTAAAAGAATATTCTTGACGATAAAGTTAACTACAAGTTTTTCTCTCACGTTGGGATGAGTTTCCTGCAGAACACGGCGGGCTAATATTATCTGAGGCCTTTTCTCTTCAAACATTTGACGGAGCCCTCGAATTTGGTCTCGATAATACTCGATAGGGGTAAGCTTCTCCGCCAAATAGGTGAGCTTGATGATGTTTTCATCAGAAGCATTACTTAAAGAATTTACCATTAGCTTTACTACCTGTTCAGTAGTGAATGCTTTGAAAGAATCTAAATAACTCATATTAAGTCCCTCCCTCAAAAGGAATTTTTTTTATTATAACACATTATTTAAGAGCTTTGTTTCAGAAGGTCATATGTTCTTTTAACCTCTTGAATATCTTTCCAGGTTAAATAACGGGGAGACCCTGGTTGTCGGGAATCATAACGGAGTAGAAAACTGGGATGGAACATGGGGAAGATTTTTTTTCCTCCTCGCCAGTCAAACCATTGACCACGGAGTTTACTGATAGGTTCTTTTTTACCCAAAAGGTGAAGAGTAGAGGTACTACCTAAAGTTATGATAATAGAAGGATTAATGATAGCAATTTGAGCCTCCAGGTAAGGAAAACAACTATCCATTTCGCTTTGAGTAGGGGTTCTATTGCCCGGAGGGCGACATTTTACCATATTGGCAATATATACTTCTTCTCTTTTTAAATCTACTGATTGAAGGATTTTGGTGAGCAACTGGCCGGCTTTACCTACAAAAGGTCTTCCAGTCCGGTCTTCTTCTTCCCCGGGTGCTTCTCCGATAAACATGAGCAACGCATCAGGGTCTCCCTCTCCAAAAACTATTTTAGTTCTGCTTTGAGAAAGGGGGCAAAGGGTACACACTTCTACCTCAGTTTTTATCTCTTTTAATAATTCTTCTTTGCCGGTCAAGGACTTTATCACTTGTCACCTACAAAATAAAGAATACATTCTTATTTTCAACTATTATTATTAATTCTATCATATAATTAAACTTTTCGAAAACCTTTTCCGATGCCTTCGTGTTTTATTAAGTCAAGGAGTATTCTTTGCCAGGTAAGTACAGCCCCTCCGTATAAGGGCTTATAAAAGAACTATAAAGTGATTTTTCCTTACAACCCTTTAAGAAAAGGAAAAAGTATCATCACACAGTTGATACTATGAAGCTAATATAATCTTGTGTAAATGTTAGCTAAGAAAAGATGTGAGACTCACAATGGCTCAAGATATGAACTAAAATACAAAAACTGAAATAGTTACATTAGAAAAACAGAATAATCTGTGACACAAAAAAGCATAAAAAAATAAAGATTACTGAGAGAAGAAAGAACTTTCTTCAGTATTTGCGGTAAGAAACAGAGTTAAACATCTAGAAAGAAATATTCGTGATGCTTTTGTGATTAATATAATTTTAGACTCTTGGATAATAGGAAGACGTTCAGCTATAATTATTATAGGACGTAGGGGTGAGTAGAATTGTGTGGAATTATAGGCTATGTGGGAGAAAACCCCGCTTTGCCATTTCTTCTCCAAGGGCTTAAAAAATTAGAATATCGAGGTTATGATTCTTCCGGGGTTGCCCTTTTAGAAGGAGAGAACATTCTTGCTTTTAGAAAAAAAGGTAAAATTACTGAATTAGAGAAAGATTTAAGCGGGAAAGAATTCGCCTCTATTTGTGGAATAGGGCATACTCGTTGGGCTACCCACGGGATTCCCTCAGAAAGAAATGCTCATCCTCATGTTGATTGCCATAGAAATATTGCTTTGGTACACAATGGCATAATTGAAAATTATCGCCAGCTCAGAGAGGAATTAGAAAAAGAAGGACATCGATTTTCTTCCGAAACTGATAGCGAAGTTATCGCCCATCTTTTGGAAGGGGAAGACAATCCCCTAAAGCGGATTCTAGGGGTGGTAAAGAAAATTCAAGGTTCATATGCCCTGGCTATCATCTTTAAGGAAGAACCGGGAGTGGTTTATGGAGTGAGAAAATCTAGCCCCTTAATTTTGGGAATAGGAGATAAAAGTAATTTCTTAGCCTCTGATATTCCAGCTTTTTTAGAATATACGAGGAAGGCGGTTTTCTTGGAAGATGAGGAAATAATAAGAATCACTCCTCGAGAATGGGAAGTTTTTGATTTTGCGGGAGCAAAAAAGGGTAAAGAGATTTTTCCTATCTCCTGGGATCCGGTAAGCGCAGAAAAGGGTGGATTTAAACATTTTATGCTCAAAGAAATTCATGAGCAACCCCAAGTTTTAGAAGATACTATGGCAGGAAGAATCAACCTTCTAAAAGGAAAGGTCTTCTTGGAAGAAATAGAAAATTTACCACTTTCTTTTTCCCGAATAGTAATAGTAGCCTGTGGAACAGCATATCATGCCGGTTTATTGGGTAAAATTTATCTGGAGAAATTTACTCGCCTTCCTGCAGAAGTAGATTATGCCTCTGAATTTCGCTATCGTGATCCTCTGGTAGATGAAAATACCTTGGTGATATGTATCTCCCAATCAGGAGAGACAGCTGATACTTTAGCAGCAGCAGACCTTGCCCGTCGCAAGGGAGCAAGAGTTCTTTCTATATGCAATGTGATGGGTAGCTCTCTTACTCGTTTGTCTCAGGATGTAATTTATACTCGAGCAGGGGTGGAAATTGGAGTTGCTTCTACCAAAGCTTTTCTCTGCCAGGAAGCGGTTCTCTTGCTTTTAGCACTTTATTTGGGGGATAAAAGAAGGATGATTTCTCAGAAGGAGTTACTAACTCTTTTGCAAGAGATGACCACCATTCCTCGCCATATCCGATCCATTTTAGAGGAAAGTGATTTTATCCATCAGTTAGCTCGAGAATTCTACCTGTTTCGAGATTTTCTCTATCTGGGAAGGGGGCTTTTTTATCCTCTATCTTTGGAAGGGGCTTTAAAATTAAAAGAGATATCCTATCTCCGGGCAGAAGGTTTAAGTTCTGGAGAGATGAAGCATGGTCCTATCGCTTTAGTGGATCCAGAAGTAGTGAGTGTAGTTTTGGTAGGAAAAGGAGTAACTAAACCAAAAATTATCGGTAATATAGAGGAAATAAAAGCTCGTCAAGGGAAAATAATCGCCTTAGTACTGGGAAGAGATGAAGAAGTGGAAGAAAAAGTAGATAGAATAACTTCTATTCCTGATGTGGAGGAAACACTTAGCCCGCTTTTGGCCATCGTTCCTCTGCAGCTATTGGCCTATTATATAGCTTTAGAGAGAGGATGTGACATAGACCAACCTCGTAATTTAGCTAAAAGTGTAACAGTAGAATAGTCATTTTTCTTCGCTAAAAGGCTCCACATGAACTATCCCTTCAAAGCCTGTTTGGTTTTTAATTTCCTTTTCCATTTTTTCTGACAGGTCATGTCCTTCTTTAACTGAGAGGTTTCCATCTACCTCGATATGCATAGTAATAACCCCTCTACCTCCATAATCATGAAGATAAATGGAATGGACATTGCTTACTTCCTTAAATTGGGAAGCAATATTTAAGATTTTTTCCCTTTCCTGAGGGGAAATACTCCTTCCTAGTAGCCGGGAAACTGAACCCCGTAAGATTTTACTGGCTATCCAGATGATAGTAATAGAGGTAAATAAACTGCTAACTCCATCTAACCAGGGATAGCGAGGAAACAAAAATACCACTAAAACGGGCAGGGAATCTAAAGCATCACTACGGTGGTGCCAGGCCTTAGCAATGAGGAGCTCAGAATTAGATGCTTTTTTCCCCAAAAAAAGAGCTATCTGGGCTAAAATTTCTTTTCCCCCTATACCTATCAGTATGGCAAAGAGTGCTGGTAAAGAAAATTGAATAGGAGAAGGGTGAAGAATCCTCCGATAGCCTTGGATTAAGAATTGAATACCCACAACAAAAAGAAGGACGGCTATGATAAGGGTAGTAGTATCCTCCAATCGACCATGTCCGAAGGGATGTTCTCGGTCTGGAGCACGATTGAGCTCTCGGGCGATGAAGAAAATGGCTAAAGAAGTAGCTACATCAGATAAAGTCTCAAAAGCATCAGCAGTAAGAGCTAAACTTTGAGAAAGGTTTCCATAGTAAAGTTTTATCCCAAAAAGGATAAAATTCACTAATATACTGGCCCAAGCTTCTAATTTGGCGTAATAAGCTTTAGAAGCCAAAGGATTACTAGAAATTTCTTCTGAAGAAAGTTTTTGCTCTCTCACTTTTCACTCTTTGATTTTCGGTAAAATAATGGTGGCCTTTTTTTACTTTTTTATATTATAATCCTTTAGGCTTCATTGTAAAGTTATTGAAAATAGTGGTCTTTTCTCTGTATAACATCAAGAAAAATAAAGGAGATTAATTTATTGACTTCCATTAACTTTGTTTTTAAAGGGGAGGATAAAGAATGGTCAGAGAGATAGGAAAGAGATTCCAAACCGAAGTTGACTCAGAAGCAGGCATGGTAAATATCTTTGTCCTGGTGATGGTTAGCTTTTTACTTATTGCTTCTTCCTGGCTTCTTAGTGACGTGTTTCTTCATTATCAAGTAGTAAATGCTCATATTAAAAAGTTTAAGGAGGAATATCAGATAGAGGGATTGTTAGTAGAAGCTATCCAATTGTTGAAAAATGGTGCTTTCCAGGAAAATCATGAAAATTATATTTCTTCCTCTTTTAACTCTCTTTTTCGCTTTTCAATAAAAGAGGATAAACTGATTATCAGTAAA
>DAOSVE010000093.1:0-6244 GCA_035593465.1 Candidatus Atribacteria bacterium
TAATTTACTTTTTAAAAGTTTTAATATTTTAACCAGTTTTGCGAGATACTATAAAAATTTTTCTATATTATCTCTACTGGAGTTGAGTACCCGGTCAGGAGGAAAACCTACTTCCTCGAGCAAGTCCTGGGCTTCTTTGAACTCTCCCACCTCTTCACAAAAATGGGCATCACTCGATACTACTACCCACCCTCCTTGTTTTTTTACCTCCTGGGCAATCAAGCGACAATTTTCTTTACTGCCTTTTCTACTTACAGCAAAAGAACTGTTATTAATTTCTATAACCTTCCCCCGACTAACTGCTTCTTTTACCACTCTTTCGTAATCCAGAGGGTAACGAGGGTTTCCAGGGTGAGCAATAATATCTACCGCTGGATTTTCCAGAGCCCGTAGTAATGCTTGAGTGTTTATTTCTCGTGAGGCAGGAGGAAAAACTTGAGGATGAAAAGAAATAATTACAATATCCAGCTTTTTCAGCAACTTATCCTCCAGACTTAAACTTCCTTCTTCATCTAATATATCCACCTCTGCTCCAAAATAAATTTTTATCCCTTCTATTTCCCGAGGAAAATGGCCTCGAGCCTCAAAATAAATAGGAGAAGGACCGCCCGGCATCTTGGGACTGTGGTCAGTTATTGCTACTACCTCCAATTTTTTTCTCTTTGCTACCTGTACTATTTCCATCACCGTACTATATCCATGACCACTGGCTACTGTATGGATGTGCAGGTCTCCTATTAAATTCAGGTTCATCACCTCACCGTTTTCTATTAGAAGAAAGTAACCTCCATATTTGATTATCAAATTCCACTACCGGCGGGTCACTCCATAAATCTAAACCATGTAACCAGGCGTTATAGGAAACAAGATATCGTACAAATGTCATTAGCTCCCCTACTGTCTGGAGGTCAGGTAAATAATATTCCCATTTCAGAAAACCTTTTCCTTCATTTTGCAACCAATTCTCTACTACCTGGTACTCTATCTCTTTTATTTTTTTCCAGGAACCAGAGGCAGGAATTATCCCCTCCCCGGAAAAAAGGTCTATTTTTTTGAGTGCAGGAGGAAGAGTAAATTTAATTTTATCAGTCTTCCTACTCTCCACCAGAATAAAAACAGAATCATCAGGCCAGAATAATTGGCCATCTCGCATAATAGAAAAATTAAAAGCACAGAATTCCATATTTCCTCCTCCTCGACAACTGTATTCTAAAAGAGGAAGAAATTCCTGCAGAATGGAAAGAATAAAGCTATTATCTACCAAAAAAATAATCCTTCTTATTCCCTTTTTCTCCACGTCCTGAATAAAAATAGAAACGGCTGCCGCCTCTCTTTGAAGATAATCGCTATTTTTAAATCCTTCCTCCAATTCTTCTACTGGCAAGCGAAGGCTGATTAAAGGTAAATAAAAAAGAGCGCTCCTCTGCCAGAAATAGTGGTGATAAATTTCAGTAGGCAAGAAAGGGAGAAAAAGAACTCGAGCGCTCTGAGCCAGTATGCCATAATTATTCCCTACCAGCACTTTTCTCCACTGGGGAAAAGAAAAAGCCAAAAGTAAAAGCTGCAGCTCTTCCAGCGGTCGAGCTAAAACCACAAGGGTAGTATCCTGAGGAGGTAATTTTTCCCCCCAGCAGAGAAGAAGGTCAGGCCTTGAACTGTCGACAAAGCCTATAAATTGTTCCCCTCGGGAGGCTGCCTCCCCCATTAGAAAATTCTGGAGAAAAGAAATTACTGCAGGAGAAGACAAAAAAATGAGGTTTTTCTTCTCCCTTAAAACTGCTCGATAAAAACTGAAGAATTGTTCTAAAATTACCTCTTCCTCTCTAAGAAGAAGAGGTAATTTTTCTAAAAGCTCGATTTCCCCTTGCTGAGAAAAAAAATTGCTGTTTTTCCCGCCGGAAAAGACTAAACTTTTCTTTCTCTTCGCCATAGTCCATATTTTATGCTATCAGTAAGTGCTTGCCAACTGGCCTCAATTATATCGGCAGATACCCCCACTGTCCCCCAGGAGCTTCTTCCATCAGTAGATTGAATCAAAACCCGGATAAGAGCTCCGGTTCCTTCTTTTTCATTCAAAACTCGTACCTTATAATCTGACAATCGAATTTCTTTCAATACCGGATACATCTCTTCCAGCGCTTTCCTTAAAGCATTATCCAGAGCGTGAACCGGACCATCACCTTCTGCTGCTGTGTGTATCATCTTTTCATCCACTTTCACTTTAATAGTGGCTTCGGCCACCGTATCTTCTTCTCCTCTTTTTTCCACAATTACTCTAAAACCTTCCAAATCGAAAAACTCAGCTCTTTCTCCTAAAGCTTCCCGCAACATAAGTTCAAAAGAGGCATCTGCTGCTTCAAACTGATAGCCATAGTTTTCTGCTTCTTTAATTCTCTGCACCAGGTTAAGCAGGCGAGGGTCTTGAGAGTCTAATTCTATTCCCAACTCTCTAGCTCGGTAAATTAGATTGCTTCTTCCTGCCTGCTCCGATACCAGAATTCTCCTCTCGTTACCCACTGATTCAGGAGAAGCATGCTCATAAGTAGCAGGATAACGAGAAATAGCACTAACATGAATCCCTCCTTTATGAGTGAAAGCACTTTTCCCTACATAAGGATCATAATCATTAGGTTTTAAATTAGCTATCTCACTGACAAAATAGGAAACCTCCCTCAGCTTTCGCATTTCCTCATCAGTGATGGGATGGATATTCATCTTTAATTTTAAATTAGGAATTATGGTGCAAAGATTGGCATTCCCGCATCTTTCCCCATACCCATTGATAGTACCCTGCACCTGATGTGCTCCCTGCTGCACTGCTATCAAGCTATTAGCTACCGCCACTCCACTATCATTATGAGCATGAATACCCCATTTTATTTCCCTGTCTTTGCCAAAAAACTCCTTCATTCGACCGATGATTGCTTCCATCTCTAAAGGAAGAGTCCCACCGTTGGTATCACACAAAACTAAAATCTGTGCTCCTGCCTCGTAAGCTACTTTAAGAGTTTTCAGAGCATAGTCTGAGTTATCTTTAAATCCATCAAAAAAGTGTTCCGCATCATAAATTACTTCTCTTCCCTGTTTCACTAAAAAACTCACCGAATCTTCTATCATATGTAAGTTTTCATCCAGGGTAGTTTTAAGTGCTTCACGAACATGAAGAGTCCAGGACTTACCAAAAATAGTAACCACTGGAGTCTGGGCTTCCACTAAAGAGCGAATATTTTTATCTTCTTCTACTCGAATGCTAGGTTTTCTCGTACTACCAAAAGCACTAATTTTAGCTTTTTTAAAGGATATCTTCTTAACTTCCTGGAAAAAAGCAATATCCTTGGGGTTAGAACCTGGCCAACCCCCTTCTATGTAATCAATCCCCAATTCGTCCAATTTTTGAGCAATTTGCAGTTTATCCTGTACTGAAAAATTGATTCCTTCGGCCTGTGAGCCATCCCGTAAAGTAGTATCGTAAATCTCAACTTCCGCTGGCATTATATCACCTCGCCACCATAACTAAAAAAATTCCTTTAAAACTTCTAAATTTTCCACCACCATATCAGGTTGAGCAGTAAAACGGCTAAGGTCTTCTTTTTTACTTACTCCAGTCAAAACTAAAATAGAAAAGAGACCCAAATCTTTAGCTAACTTTACATCGGTATCTAGACGGTCTCCTATAATTACCGTTTCTTCTCTATCAAATCCAGTGTAGTGAAATACAAAGTCAAGAATAATAGGAGAGGGCTTACCGATAACTTGAGCTTTCCTCCCCGAACAGGTTTCTATCCCTGCCAGAATTGCCCCACAACCTGGTAAAATGCCACTCTCAGTAGGATAAGTTACATCAGGATTACTACCAATAAGCTCGCCACCAGATAAGATGAGGTTGAGAGCCATGCTCATTTTTTTAAAATTAAATTTTCTGTCCATTCCTACCACTACAAAATCTACTTTTTCAGTATCATCAGGAACTATGTGCAAGCCACAATTTTCTATCTCTCTTTTCAATCCTGCTTCCCCGATCACATAAATTTTCGCATCAGGCTTTTTTCCCCTTAAGTAATGAGCGGTAACAAAAGCGGAACTAAAAATCTCGTCTTCTCTCGCCTTAATCCCCATTTTCCTCAACTTTCTGACATAACCTCTTCTACTCAAAAAAGTATTATTGGATAAGAAAACCACTTTAAAGTGGTTTTCTCTCAAAAAGTTAACAAAACGTATATTTTCGGGAATAGGTTGATTGAGAAGATAAATTACTCCATCAAGGTCTATGATAAAATTTTTAAAATTTTTTAGTGGCTTCTGAATTATTTTAAATCCTGCCTTTCACTTGAATTAAGCATTTTTAAACAATTTACTTATGAAATGAATTCTATTGTTCAATTTTATTCTGTATTTTAAACTTCTTCCTATATTATCACAAGAGACGAAATTAAATTAAGGTCGGTTAAGAAATGAAAAACCCCAGACTATCCTTTATAATTCCCAACATTTTTAAAAATGGAGATATTTTCAACCCCTAAAAACTCTCTTTATAGAGAAGTAAAAAATTCTTGGGGATTATCCCACAGGATTCTCTTCCCTAACTCTAAAGCAGTGTTTTTAGCCAGGTATCCATCTTCAACCATTTCCCCCAAAACCCGGGATATGGTTTCCAGGTTATAGATAATAGACCCCACTGCTCCCTCTACATTCCAGGAATCTCCTCCCATCATTATCCGGCTTCCTCCGGTAGCTTCTAACCACTCTCTCAAAGCCAGACCAGCAAAAGTAGGAGATAAAAGAGGAAGCCAGACCAGATCCAGATAAAGATGGGGATAAAAAATAGCCATAGCTCCCGGTTCTCCTATCCAGGGGAATCCCCCATGAAAGAGAGAAATTTTTACTTCTCGATATTCTTCAAAAATAGGTCCCAAAAAAGAGGGAACAGCCTGAAAAGCCTTGCCCGGGCCGGTGTGAATCTGTAATGGGAGGTTCAGCTCTCCAGCTTTTTGGAGGAAATAGTGGAAAATAAAATCTTGAAAACTGGTGATTTCTTCTCTGGTCTCTTCTCCCGTTTTTCGATAAAAAGCCCGCTCCGCTTTTTCCCGAGGCACTTTTTCAAAAGCTAATCCCCGGTCATAAGCAATAGCACACTTTAAAGCCCCGAGTCCTTCCCTTTTTCCTTTACAGAGGATATGGTCAATAAGATTCAGGTAATCACTGAAAGTCTCTACCTCGATTCCTTCCCGGTCAGAGTAAAAATAAGGGCTCTGACCATCATGGTCTCGGCCTTCTCGGTTGTAGCCAAAAAAGAAAGGGTCAAGGCGTAAAGTTGGAAGGAAAATACTTCTATCAACCTCAAAATCACCTATTACCCAGTAGCGGTCCAGAATAATTCTCTGGACGTTTAACTTTTCTTGCAACCATCTTCTTAACCTCTCACCTTTTTCATAATCACTTCTAATTTGCTGAGAAAGACTGTCCCAATTTTCCAGAGTCAGAGAATCATCCGAAAACCCGTACATAAACTGAAAGGCCCGAATAAGATAACGATAAAAAGAACTGGCCGGGATAGTATCTACCCCGGATAAAAACTCTTCCCTGGTAAAGTTAAAAGTTTTTCCAGTTGTCCCGGACAAAATCCAGGATAAATAACTTCGTTCCAAAGTAATAAGAAGTATATCCGGGCTTTTTAAAAATTCTTCGTCAGGTAGAAGATGTTCGTGAGTATCAATTTTGGGACTTTCCAAAAGAGTAAGAAATAACTCTGCAGAATAATCGCTCATTCTTAAACCCTCTTTCTAAAGAAAAAATAACTGACGCCTCTTAATTATAGTATCCCGCAAAACTGGTTCTTGACAATAAGAGGGAAACAACCTCCCTTAGTTTCTATTTCCTGCTGTACTTTTTAACTTCCGCTGTGCTGCATTTCTATTCTACCAAACACACCCCTTATCTATCATCCCCTCAGCCGTCATTCCTGAATGGTTCTATCAGGAATCCAAACAATGAGGGGGCAAGCCCCCTCATAACCCCAAAAAAGCTAAAGGAAAAAGACAAAAACTTAAAAAATAAGCAAAAATTACTGGTGGGAAAATATCTTCCTTAGTGGGACAAAGCCCCCTTATAATCGAACTATAAGGGGGTAAACCCCCTTCATAACCCCCAAAAAGATTGAAAAACAAATAAAAAAGCAAAGACAACTGAGGAAAACGCGTTTCCTTCCTCAGTGGATGCCTGATAAAAGCACTCAGGCATGACAGAA
>DAOSVE010000094.1:0-6192 GCA_035593465.1 Candidatus Atribacteria bacterium
CTCTACATTTAGAGTCCCACTACCGCACATAGGGTCAAGAATAATATCTCCAGGTTGAATCTTTAGCATGTTCAATATACCCTTTATCAATTGTGGATGAAATTTCCCTCGATATGGAAAAAGTCCATGTGTAGCATACCCTGTGGAAAAGTTACCTTCTTTGAAGTATGACTTGGTCAGCTCTGACCTTCCTTTCCATATGAGAGGACTGCTGTTTGAACAAATTATATAATGATACGTAGGGATTCCATCAACACTTTTGAAAAATGCCCCTCTGTGAATGATTTCATCTCTGGTAAGGAATTTATATTCATAGAAAGCGAATTCTAATTCAAAGATTTCGGCAATGTTAGGCAGTAGTTCAAATTCTTTCGGTAATATAAATGAGGTTATTTTAGGTAAATACGATATCAAGTCAGTTTCCGGAATTGGTTTAATCTGCATATCCAAAGTAGAAGTTCCCTCCCTATTTATATTTGTCCTGGCCACGTACCAATCTCCTTAATCCTCTGCTAACCCAGGCAACACCAGGCTCTAAATTTTAGTGAATTCTTTCCCATATACTACTCAACCGGAACAAGATGGTCAAGCGATTATCTTTTCCCCTGCTCTTCTATTATTTTTTCAATCTCTCGCAGGCGATGATAAGCTCCAGATTTAGAAAGAGGAGGAGAACAAAGGTTGCCGATTTCCCGAAGAGAAGCATAAGGGTGCTCTAATCGCAGGCGGGCGACTTCCTGAAGACGAGAAGGTAAAGAATCAAAGTCAATCTCCTGAAGTTTCTGGCGCTGACGCAGGGAGGAGTTCACTGTTCTCTCCAGATTAGCGGTTTCCCAGTTTACCCATCGGGTGAGGTTATTGAGAGTAGATTTTTCTATGGCCAACTTTTCCCACTGCAGATAAGCTTGAGAAGCTCCTAGGTAGTGCAAGAAAGAGCCAATAACAGAAGAATTTTTGGTATAAATATAACTTTCTTTTTTTCGTTCCCGGAGTTGAAAAGGTAAATCTTTTTTCTCCAGATATCCAAGAACCACCGAAGCTAAATCAGGAGAAAGAGGGCCAATTTCTAAATGATGATGACGTAAAGGGTCGGAGATATAACCCCGGACTTCAAATAACCCTCGTAAAAAAGCGCCGGCGACTTTCCCCTTAAGCATATCTTGCACTACAGAAAGGTCAGAAAATCCTCCCTCTTCCCAGAAACTTTCCTCCCACAGGATATCTAAAGAATACCATTTTCCGGCATTAATCCCTCTTTTTTCTTCTTGTAAGAGAAGATGGGGAAGATGAGGATAAAGTTTATTCTTCAGCCACAAGCATTTTTTTATCAAACTCAAATCAGTATGAGAGAAGGAAAGATAACTATTACCTTCTCTCCGTTTAATCGCTCCTCCTCCCCGGAATATCCCCCACCACTCCCCTCGGCACATCCTGGGGGAGGAAGGAATCTGAGCGTAAATTTCATCTTTGAGAAAAGTTCTAAAATCCACGAGATAAGTTTTTCTCCAGTTGTTTTTTAACTTCTTCTATAGTTTTTTCGGGAATACCCAGGTTTTTACTAACTTCCCGAGAGTCAGCCTCTAAAATCTCTCTTAAATCATTAAAGGCAGAAAGAAGTTTTTTCTTCCTCTTTGGTCCTATTCCTTTCACCTCTTCTAAAATCGAACCAAAAGATTGTTTATTACGCCGCAAACGGTGAAAAGTGATGGCAAAGCGATGAGCTTCGTTTCTGACTCTCTGCAAAAATTGTAAAGCCTCAGAATGAGGAGGTAAACGCAAAGGGGAAGATTTTCCGGGAAGATATATTTCTTCCCACTCCTTGGCTAAGGATAGAACCGGAAACTTAACTCCCAGTTTCTCTAAAACCTCTAAAGCCACATTAAGCTGCCCTATCCCTCCATCTACAAGAAGCAAATCGGGAAAGGGAGAAGATTTTTCTTGAAGAGAACGGAGATGCCTTTCTAAAACTTCTCTTAAACATTCATAATCGTTGGGATAATCAGTCTCTCGAATGATGAATTTCCGATAGTTATTTTTATCCGGTAGCCCTCCCCTAAAGGAAACTATGGCTCCTACCGTCTCTCCTCCCTGAAAAGTGGAAATATCCACTCCCTCTACCCACTCCGGAGGGGTTGGAATACCCAAAAGAGCTTGCAGCTCTTCCTGGACTTTTTCTGAAATCCTTTCTCTCTTTTTCATTTTCAGCTTTTCTACTTCTAAATTTCTCTGCGCGTTACTTTGAGCAAAAGTCATGATTTCTTTTTCTTCTTCGCTGAGGGGAGGAGTAAAAACTACGTTATACTCTTCTTCTATCTCGGGCAATTTTCCCCCTTCCCAACATACCCGAGAAGGAAGATTAAACCTATTAACATAAAATTCTTCCCCAAATTCTCTCAATATCTCCTCTCTTTCCCCACCTGAGGTAAGGAAACTCTCACTCCCTATCAAGCGCCCTTTCCTCACCCGGAGCACAATCAAAGAAGCTAGATCTTCATCGCTCGCTATATCGATAAAATCTATATCCTCCGGTTGAGAAAGAACCAGCTGATACCGAGCCAGAATTTCATTAACCGCTTTCAATCTATCCCGATGCCGGGCTGCTTCCTCAAAATCCAGCTCTTCTGCCTTCTTCCACATCTCCTCTTCTAACCAGGAGAGCACTCCCTCATAGTCACCATTCAAAAATTCTTGCGCTTTCTTTACTCTCTCTCTATATTCCTCTTTACTCACTGAACCAAGACAAGGAGCACAGCAGAGCCCCAGCTCAAAATCGAGACACGGCCTATCTAAGGGAAAACGGCTCTCCGAAATAGCACAACCCCGCAAGAGAAAAAGAGAACGCAGAAGTTTCAACCCCTCCCTCACTTTCTTTACATTAGTAAAGGGGCCAAAAAACTGGCCAAAAGGAGTAGTTTTTCGCCGGGCCATTTTCACTGCCGGGAAATCTCCTTCAGTAGAAAAAACCAAATAAGGGTAACTTTTATCGTCTTTTAAGCGCAGGTTATAGCGAGGCTGGTGAGTTTTAATTAATTCATCTTCTAAAAGAAAAGCCTGGTGTTCATCGGGAACCAGAAAATAACCAATGGTATCTATCTCCTCCACCATATCCCTTTTTACAGGAGAAGAATAACGATGGTGAAGGTGAGAGCTCACCCGCTTAAAAATATTCTTAGCTTTACCCACATAGATAATTTCCCCCCCGGAGTTTCTAAAGATATACACCCCGCACTCCGGGGGCAATTTATTCCAGTCTTCTTTCTTAACTTCGAACCGAGTATAGCTTCTCCTGGTCAAGGGAAAGCACTCTCCTCAAAAACTGCCCGGTATAGGAAGCAGGATTTTCTGCTACTTCCTCAGGAGTTCCTTTAGCTATCAGATATCCCCCTCTTTCTCCTCCTTCCGGTCCTAAATCAATCAAGTAGTCGCAGCTTTTTATCACATCTAAATTATGCTCAATGATTAAAATCGTATTTCCTCGACTGCGCAATTCCAGTAACACATCCAGCAGTTTTTCAATATCGGCAAAATGAAGGCCGGTAGTTGGTTCATCTAAAAGATACAGAGTTCTACCAGTGGCTATTTTACTCAATTCTCGAGCTAACTTTATTCTCTGCGCTTCTCCTCCCGAAAGAGTGGTAGCCGATTGCCCCAGCCGGATATAACCTAACCCCACCCGGTCTAAAATTTCTAATTTTCTCCGAATAGCCGGAATGTTTTCAAAGAAAGAAAGAGCTTCATTTACCGTGAGGTCTAAAACTTCAGCAATGTTTTTACCTTTGTATTTAATATCTAAGGTCTCCCGAGCATATCTTTTACCTTTACAGTGTTCACAAGTAACAAACACATCGGGGAGAAAGTGCATCTCTATTTTAATCGTCCCATTACCCTGGCAGGCTTCGCACCTTCCTCCTTTAACATTAAAGCTAAAGCGCCCCGGACGATAACCTCGAGCCCGGGATTCAGGAAGTTTGGCAAAGAGATTCCTGATTTCGGTGAAAACTCCGGTATAGGTAGCAGGGTTGGAACGTGGAGTTCTACCAATGGGGGACTGGTCAATAACCACCACTTTATCCAGGAACTCTACCCCTTCTATAGAATCATGTTCCCCCGCTTCCCAACGAGAACGATAAAAAACCCGGGCTAAAGACCGATACAAAACTTCATCCATCAAGGTGCTTTTTCCCGAACCAGAGACGCCGGTGATTCCCACCAAAAGCCCGAGAGGAACCTCTACAGTGATATTTTTCAAATTATGCTCCCGGGCTCCTTTAACTACCAGCCACTCTTCTCCTGGTTTCTTTCTCTCTCGAGGTAGAGGCACTTCTCTTTTTCCGCTCAAATACAGACCGGTTATACTATGAGGGTCATTCATTATCTCTAAAAGAGAACCTCGGGCTATTATTTCTCCTCCTTTTTCTCCTGCTCCCGGCCCCATATCCACGATAAAATCAGCATTTCTGATAGTATCGGCATCATGTTCCACTACTAAAACTGTGTTACCTAAATCTCGCAGATTTTTTAAAGTAGAAATCAGTTTTTCATTATCCCGGGGATGCAGGCCAATGGTGGGCTCATCTAAAACGTAGAGAACTCCCACTAAACCTGAGCCAATCTGAGTAGCCAAACGGATTCGCTGCGCTTCTCCTCCCGAAAGAGTAGCAGCAGGACGATTAAGATTGAGATAATCGAGACCCACTTCTTCCAAGAATGTTAAACGAGAGAGAATCTCTCGCATTATGGGCTGAGCAATTACCAGCTCACTTCCAGTAAATTCTAAATGAGAAAAAAAGGAGCGCAATTCAGCAATGGTCAGACGAGAGAGGTCTCCGATGGAAAAATTCTGGATTTTTACCGACAAACTCTCTTTCCGCAGGCGGTCTCCCCGGCAGGTAGGACAGGTTCTCGTAGATAAGTAAGGAGAAATTTCTTCTTCCTCCCACCATCCTGCAGCAGAACGCAGCTTTCTCTCTAAATAATTGATGACTCCCTCAAATCCTCCATCACCATAGAAAATTAAGTCTTTCTCTTCTTCCTTCAGTTTTCGGAAGGGCTTATTCAAGCTTATTTCGTGGGACTTCAAAAACTTTATAATTCTCTCTCCACTATAACTATCGGAGTCCAACTCTCCCCAGGGTTCTACCGCTCCTTCCCTCAGGCTTTTCGACTCATCAGGAACTACAAGAGCAGGGTCAACAAAACTCAGAAACCCCAATCCACTACAGTCCGGGCATGCTCCATAAGGATTATTAAAAGAAAACATCCGGGGGGTAATTTCAGGGAAACTAATTCCACAGTCCACACAGGCAAAATGCTCGCTGAAGAAGACATCTCTATCTTCTTCCCCCTCTTGAATTCTCACCTTTACTACACCCCTACCATAGCGGAGAGCTATCTCTACCGAATCACTTATCCTTCTTGCGGCATCTTTTTCCACTACTATCCGGTCTACCACTAAATCAATTTCGTGTTTTTTATTTCTATCTAACTCTACACTTTCCCAGTCTTCTAACTCTATCATCTCTCCATTTACAATCACTCGAGCAAAACCATTTTTCAGCATATCCCCGAGGAGCTTGCGATATTCCCCTTTTCTTCCTCGCACTAAAGGTGCTAAAATCATCACCCGGGTGCCAGAAGGGAGAGATAAGATTTCATCAGTTATCTGCGGGACAGTCTGGCGAGTGATAGGTTTTCCACACTCGGGACAGAAAGCTTTCCCGCAGCGAGCAAATAAAACTCGCATATAATCGTAAATCTCAGTAACTGTCCCCACGGTAGAGCGAGGGTTGTGAGAAGCAGCTTTTTGATTTATGGCAATAGCTGGAGATAAACCTTCGATATAGTCCACATCGGGCTTTTCCATTCTCTCTAAAAACTGCCGGGCATAAGAAGAAAGAGATTCTAAATATCTTCTCTGCCCTTCAGCATAAATGGTGTCAAAAGCCAGAGAAGACTTCCCTGACCCCGATAAACCAGTAATAACTATAAAGCGATTACGGGGGATTTCTAAATCCACATTTTTAAGATTGTGTTCCCGTGCTCCTTTAACTATAATTTTCCCATCCAGGTTCATGTTTTATTCCCAACTTTCAATCCTTTTCTTTTTTCTTTAATTACCCGGTTACCAGATTTTATCTTGAGAATTTCATCTCTCAAGATAGCTGCTTTTTCAAACTCCAAGTGACGTGCTGC
>DAOSVE010000095.1:0-6077 GCA_035593465.1 Candidatus Atribacteria bacterium
TCTGTCATTCCCGAGCGCTTTAATCGGGAATCCAAGATCGCTTTTTTCTCTCCCTTAACGGGAGAGGATTAGGTTTTCATCGTCATCTGGTGTCACAGCAGTGACATGAGGGTCTATTCTCCTAACAATTTTTTAAGCTCCTCTTCAGGAGAAAACACCACTCCCTCACGGTATAGCTCTTCTCGATTTTCCTCTGCAGTAGCCCAGGGAGGAAGAGGAAACTTTACCGTGAGAGGAATACGCAAAAAAGGCTGGTCGATGATTACCTCTCCGGGTAAAAGAGTGGCCGCTTTATCTCGTAAATTCCCTTCTAAATGAGCATACTCTTCTTTGTGTAGCTCGGCTAACTTCTGTCTACCTACTACTGTAGTTGCTGCTTGAGTTATCACTCGATAGTCTACCTGAGAGGCAGTTTGCTCTGCACCGATCAAAACCACCCGAAAAGAACGTCCTCTCTCTGCTACATCCCGGAAAATGTTACCTAGGGGCCCTCCCCCGGTACGAGGAGCATATTTATTGAGTTCATCCAGATAAACAAAAACTGGTTCAGCTAAAAGCTCTCTTTCTTTCCAGTGCATTATCTCTCGCAATACCGCTCCCACTACAAAAGCCTGTCCCTGGTAAGTGAGCTTAGAGATGTCTACTACTGATATTCCTCCTGGACGGTTCCATCGCAAGTGATAGCCACCTTCTGGAACTTCTTTAACTTCCCGGTAGGGTAAACGAGTGATATCTCTCCACAAAAGGTTTAATCCGGTGCGGCGAGCAGCACGTAAGCGGCGAGAAATAGCTAAAGTCGTGCGAGGGTCAATCTGCTCTCTCTGCAATTCCTCTCCTAACTTTCCTTCTCCTTCTAAAGATAAGCGAAGCATAGTAATGAGAGAGCTTAAGTTATTGGGTAAACTAAAATTTTCCAGAATAAGCCGGGGTTCCTCTCCTGCTGCCTGGAGATAAATTCGCACCAGTTCCTGGTCGGTTAATCCCTGTAAAGCAATTTTTACCGGATAGCTACCACTGCGCAATTCCCGCCGGGCGTCCTCCACCAATCTATCATACTGATCTCGTAAGAAATCTTCAATTACAGTAACAGTTAAAAGGAAATTGGGGTTCTGAGAGAGTTCTTCAGGGTCAAACATCAAAGGTAAAAGTCCCAATTCCACAATATCTAAGATATCCCAGCCATAAGCTTTCACTTCTGGACGACTGTGATGAATATAGGGAGAACCTTTTTCATTGCGAGGAGGAACGTAAACTTCCAATCCCGAAAAAGGATGAGGCTCTACCTCAAAAAGACGAAACATCTCCTGCCACTCAGCAAATTGTCTTTTCCCTTCTGGGTCTTTCTCTTGGGCTTTTTTCCATTCTTCGTTCCAGTAATCCAGAAAGAGGAGACTCTCCCCTTTGACATTGAAGACCAAAGAACGGCTGTTAGCCAGCTGGTTAGAGAAAACATGGTCCTTAACATAATGGGGGTAATTCATCAACATCCACAACAAAAAAGTGGCATAAGAGGTTTTGGCTGCCACTCCTGATTGCCCGCTGATATTGATATGAGCTCCATTATCTCCTAATATGTATTTAAGGTCTAAATAAGCCACGTCTCCGGAAGGTAAAATCCCACAGGGGAGAGCTCTTTTCCCTTTTCGGATTTCTGAAAATCCCAGAGCCACTTTTAACTCTTCTCCACAAGCCCCGAACACTTTTTCTCCTGCGGGAGGGGGAAAAGAATAAGGAACAGGGATGAGACTTTCTCCTTTTTTTTCTAAAACTCTGGTCACCACTACTTTCCCCAGGTAAATGGGCACTCCTTGATAAATTCCTTCGTTATAAGCTTCTTCTTGATAACCAGTAGAAATAGTACCGTCCCACTTAGCTTTCACCTCGGTAATCATTCCGTAAGCATGGAATTCTCTTTCTCCCCAGCGATAATCTACTCTCACTACCTGGTCCAGAGCGATATTAGAAGAATAAGAAGAATTAACTCGGACAAAGAAGCAGTAAGGATTAATTTCTTCTAAGCCGGTAACTGTGCCAATAAACTCATTCATTTTCCTTCCTCCCCAAAATTTTACGTATGAGACTCTGCACAAATGGAGGAGACGAAAGGTATTGTCCTAAGTGCTCCTCCAGAGCAATTACGGGAAAAATGTTTTCTGGTAATCTCTTGGCTGGAAAATCAGCAGTCAAAGAGGGTAGAAGAGACACTACTCCATCGAAAAAAAGAGAAAGGCCATCTTTTTCCTCTATCCACCTCTCCTTATTCAGGAGAGTTTCTAAACGTACCAGTCCTTTCCAGGGATAATTATCATCTCTTTCTACTAAGCGGGTATAGCAAAAAACTCGTAATGTGAGAGAGTCCTTTTTCAAATAGGCACTAAAAAAAGGAGTTCGCTCTCCTTTTTCCAATTGGAATAAAGATTCCAGGTAGGAAGAAGGAAGATGTAAATCTTCCACTCTTTTCACCAAGCCGCAGGGTCCCACTCCCGCTTGGAATTCCGGGTCTCCTTCGTGTAGTGTTCCATCCTTTATAATATAGGAAGAATGAGAAAGCAAATCTTTTACCACTTTACCCTCCAAAACCTGCATGGCGCTGAAAATAGCTTGTTGGGCTGCTTCTAATTCTTGGGGATAGCGGGAGGTGCGAGCCGATTCCCAGACGTGGAAAACAAAACCCGGCCCTAAGGGGAGTTCGTGAGAAACCATCTCCCCGGAAAAGAGACCCTCTGGCGCTCCCAAAACTCTTTCCAGTTTAGGAGGATTTTGAGGAGAGAAACCCATAGAAAGACCCTTACCTTTTTGCCACCGGGCAAAGCCGGCTGTTACTTCTCCTAAAAGCACAGTTTTCATCAATACTATAATTCGGGCATGGATGCGCATTCTTCCATCTACCAGATAGACCTCTTCTAACTCTGGAGAGGGACGCTTTCCCGGCCAGGAAGCAAAATCCTTTTCCTCTATCTCCCACAATTCAGAAGTGGTTAAGAAACTATCATTCTCTTCCCGGAAAAAGCGAGGGAAAGAATCTTCTTCATAAAACCAGTGGTCAACCTGTGCCAATTTTTTTCGCAAAAAATCGGCTAAAGTTAAATAACTTCCTCGTTTCTCTTCCAAAAAGCCTTTCCTCCCTTAACCTCTAAATGCAGCGGAAAATAGCTGGCAAAAGAGGGGTCGTGAGTTACTATTCCCACCATCCGTCCATCCTGGCTCAAACGCAAAATAGCATCAGCTACCAGCTCTAAATGTTCCTGGTCTAGAGCAGAGAAACCCTCATCGATGAAAAGGCAATCTGCACCTCTCTCTTTACCTACCTCCCGGAGATGAATACGAGATAGAGCCAGGGCTAAAGAGAGAGCGATGAGCGTCTTTTCTCCACCTGAACATTCACTGGGTAAGCGTTCTTCCCCTCCATAATTTTTATCCACCACCACCATCTCCGCTTTTCCCTCTTCCATCTTCATCCGTAAGAAATAACGCCCCTGAGATAAGTCTTCTAAAAACGAAGAGGCTTCTTCTTCCAGCTCCCGAAAGAGAAAACCTAAAAGATAGCTGCGAAAACCCCGAGCTTCTAAGGCTTTATCCAGCTGATAGTGAAGCTCCCAAATTTTTCTTTTTTCCTGTAATTCTTCTCTCAATTTATCTCGCTCTTCTATCCTATCTCGTAGATTCTCTATCTCTTTATCCAGACTTCCCTTTCTTTCTTTACTTTCTCCCAGTTCCCCACGTATTTTCTCTAACTCTTCTATCTCTTTTTCCCACAATTCTTCTACCTCATCTTTTTCTATCCCCAATTGGTGGATGAGATTTCTTTTACTTTCTTCATAAAGCTGGAGAGATTTTTCCACTTGCTTTAGCTCCCCTTCTAACCTGTGCCACCTCTCCTGCCAATTACCCGCTTTCTTATCCCGCAACTGCTCAAAATATTCTTCTGTCCACTCTAAACGTTGAAGCTCTTTCTGGAAAGCTTCTTTTTTTTCTCTCTCCTCTTTTTGGAGTTCTTCTCCTCCCTGAAGTAGTTGAGCTATCTTTTCTTCTGCTTCTTTCTTACTTTGAAAGAGAAACTTTAATTTTTCCTCGATTCTACTTTCTTCTTTCCCCAGTTTCTCTAATTCTTGTGAAAGAACTTGTAGACGTTTCAAAAACTTTCCCCACAAGTCATTAAAAACTTCCTCTGGAGGTTGGCTGTCCTCCCAGCGTAAAAGAGTAAAGATTTGAGAAAGTTGCTCTCTTTTTTCGGCCAATAATTTTTCTTCCTCTTTTATGTTCCTTTCTATATTCCTTATTTTTTCTTGTTCCTCATCTTTTTCTTTTATTCTGTTCTCTATTTTAGCTTTCTTGACTTCTTTTTCTTTTTCCAGTTGATAAAGATTAACAAGCGTTTTTTCTCTCTCTTCTCTTTTTTTCTTCAAAAATTCTTCTATCTTTTCTGGCTCTATTAGGGGAGGAAGGTCAATACTATCTAAAGCCTCTAAAATTTTGCCCTTTTCTTCCTTCAATTTTTCCTGTTCTTCTCTTTTTTCTCTCTCCTTATTTTTTAGCTCTGTTAATTTTTTCTCCTCCTGGATTTTTTTCTGACGAAGAGAACTTTCCTCTTCTAATAACTTTTCTCCTTTTTCCTGAAAAGAATGGTAACCTTCCCAATCTATCTCCGGGAATGCTTCTATCTCAGAAGGTGGAGGGACATCACTACCACAAAGAGGACAAATTCCCTTCTCTTCCCATTCTTTTTCCAGCTCCCAGAGAGCAAAATCTCTCACCATCTGGCGATAGCTTTCTTCTTTTATCTCTCTTTCTTCTTGCCAGAGCAATAGCTCTTTTCTCTTTTTACTCCATTCGTTATCTAAATCTTCATATCCTTTACTACAAGTCTTGATTTCTTCTTCTAAGCTTTTCAACTCCTCGCTGATAAGAGAAATTTCTTTTTCTTTCTCTTTCAAATCCCTGATAAGAGGTTCTATTTTTTCTTTTGTCTTTTCCACTTTCTGGAGTATTTCTTCTTCTCGCTCTGTTTTTTCTTTCTCTTCCACAAATTTTTTCTCTAACTCTTCTTTCTCTTTTCTTTCCTTTTGCAGAGCCTTTTCTATCTCTTTTATTTTCTCTTTTCTTTCCTCTCTATCCTTCTCTAACTCCTGTAATCTTCTTTTTATGGCTCTCGCCTCTTCAGCTAAAGGAGATGCTTCTTGGCGAAGTTTGTCTTCATAGCTTTCCAGATTCTTTCTTCTGGTATTTTGCTCTTCAAGCTGGAGTCGTATTTTTTTTAATTCCTTATTCAGTCGAGTAATCTCTTCTTCTATTTTTGTTTTCTTTTCTAACCAGGTTCTTTTCTCCTCCTCCCAACTCTTTATCCTTTCCACCACTATTCGCCAGGGCTGCCAGAAAGAAACTTTCACTTCCCAGGCTTTTTGAATTTCCCGATCTTCCCGGGCTTTCTGAGAAGCTATGTTTATCTCTTTTTCTAAATCCTCGCGCCTTTTTTGTAACTCTTTTTCATTTTTTTCTATATCTTTTAAATTACCCAGTAATCTGGTTTTTTCTTCTTTTTTCTCTTCTTCTTGAGTTAAAACGGTCGCCCTTTTTTCTAAATCCTCTTTTTCTTTTTCTACTAAGTTCAAGCGCTCTTCCAGGTTTTCTTCTTCCCGCTCTTTTAATCTATCTTCTCGAGGAAGAAGTTCTCTTTCCAGGGAGCGCAGCTCCTCTTTTACTCTTTCCCGAATTAAATCCAGCAGTTCCAGACCAAAGAGGCTGCTCAAAGTTTTAAATCGCTCGGCAGGAGTGGCTTCTACAAAAGAAAGAGTTTCTCCCTGAGGTAGAAACACGGAAGATTTGAAAGTGAGATAATCAAAACCCAGAGTTTCTTCTATTTTCTGGTTTACCAGTTGCTCTCCTGAAGCTAAACCTCTCCAGGTATTATCTTCTTTTTTCTCTAAAACTGCTGCTCCTCCCCGGGGAGAATATTCTCTGACTACTCGAAATTCATTGCCCCCGAGGAGAAATTCCAGCTCCACTCGCAAGGGGCCTTCGGGATATCCCCGGTGAATTAATTCTCTTTTACCTCGCTCTGATCGAATACCTCGTCCGAA
>DAOSVE010000096.1:0-6060 GCA_035593465.1 Candidatus Atribacteria bacterium
TAATGATTAACGAGCTTTTTTTGCAGGGAATAGAGGCTCCTTGGGAAGAAGTGGACTTTCGGGTGGGACTTCTTAAAATGAGCTGGGGAGCTAGTGACATTATGAGCCCGGTTGATGTCATAAACCCCACTCCTTTTTCTTTGAGTTTCAGCGAAAACGCTCTGGAAAATAAAATCCCTGTTCCTGCCCTGGATTTGGAATGGTATCATTCTCAAGATTGGTCCTGGGAATTTTTCTATCAGCCTGATTTTGTACCAAATTTTATTCCTGAAGGGATAGAAGGACAGCTTTTAGCCTATGAGCTGGCTTCTTTACTGTCAGTTAATCCTCAGAAATTAGTTTTGAATTTAACTGAAGAAGAACCGTTAGTTGATTTTTCTCACCCTATATGGGGAATAAGAGCCCGAGGAATAGTAAGCAATGTAGATGTAGCGGTGAGTTATTTGCAAAGTTATTATCTTTCTCCTTATCCCCGGGAAACCAATGTCCTTATGGGACTCGATGGTAATAGCATAGTGGATGTCACCCTGGGTTATCCTAAAAGAAGTATGCTGGGGCTGGAATTCCAGGGGGAATTTCCTCTTCTGGAAGGCTCTACTTTTCGAGGAGATATCGCCATTTTTATGCCTGAGCGATGGGTGAATCACATAAATATTACTCAGCCCTCCGGTGAGGTGGTTTCTTATCCTCAAGAAATTTTTCAAAATCCTTACTGGAAAGGAAGTCTGGGCATTGATTACACGACAGATAATAATACCTTGCTAAATTTAGTGTGGATGTGGGGTAATCCTTACGAAGAAGGGAAAGATGTTTCTCCCTACCTTTTCCTGACTGCAGAACGACCCAGTGAAGATAATAAGTGGACTACTTTACTTACCTCGGGTGTAAGCCTTCAAGATGGAAGCATGGTAAATGTAATAGGACTTACCTATAAACCAAAGGATAACTGGAATATTGCTCTTTCTTATTCTTTTTCTAGCGGAGCCCCAGGAAGCAAGTTAGGAGAGGTGGGAGATGGAGTGTTTTTGAATGTGAAATACAGCTTCTAAGACAGAGCTAGAAAATCAGATGATACAATGGAATTTAATCCCCTGAGGAGGTTATGGGGTTCTGGTGGATAAAAAAGAAAAAATCTTAGAAGCAGCAAAGAAGGTTTTTGCTGAAAAGAGCTTTTTTGAAGCTACTTTAGGAGACATTTCTCTTCTTTCCGGAATTAAAAAATCAACTATTTATTATTATTTTGGTAGTAAATTAGAATTACTACTGGAAATCGTCAGTGTGATCCTTCAACATGCCACAGAGAGTATCGCTAACATTCCCTCTTCTCTGAGTTCTCGAGAAACTTTAGAGAGACTTATAGAGGGATACTTTATTTTCTTTTATCAGGAAAGAGATTCTATTTTGGTTTTCCGCCGGGTGGGCTATGATTTTTTTGCCCACCCTGAAGTGTTTCGAGAACTTCGTCAATCTTTTCAAAAGTTTCGAAAAGTGAGGGAAAACCTGGGAAGGAGAATTGGTGTTTTAGAGACAAAAAGGGGGAATAAGATAGACGGTACAGAAATTATTCGTATTATTTTATCCAGCATCAACGCTTATTGGATAGAAGAGATAGTTGAAGGAAGAGAAATAAAATTAGAAGATAAAGAAATTTTTAAAGATATTTTTACTTCTTTTATAAAGGAATCGTCAGCTACCGAAGTTTGAAGATTTATTTTATAGTCAGCTGTGCTAAAAACTTGAAGAATTTTTGGGTAGGGTATTGCCAAATTAACTTATTCTCGCTAAAGTATTGCTCAATAAGGTAGGTGAAAACAATGAAGGTAGCAGAGCGAGTTAAGAAAGCTTATCAACTTAAAGACTGGGTGGCGGACCGGGTTTTTCGATTAAGAGGGGAAGGAGCTTTTGAGGTCCTGGCTCAGGCACAGAAGTTAGAAAAACAAGGTAAGGAGATAATACATCTGGAGATAGGAGAACCAGATTTTGATACACCTATAAATGTCAAGGAGAAGGCTATACAGGCTATTCGAAGCGGGTCTACCCATTATGTTCCTTCTGCAGGTATTGATGAGCTAAGAGAAGCAGTATGTGTTTATCTGCGAAGAAGTCGAGGCATTGAAGTTTATCCTGAAGAAGTAGTGATAACCCCGGGGGCTAAACCGGTTATTTTCCTGAGTTTCCTCCTTTTACTGGAAGAGGGGGATGAGGTAATTTATCCCGACCCTGGTTTCCCTGCTTATCGTTCTATTATTGAGTTTATAGGTGCCAAGGCAGTGCCGCTGCGTCTTAGAGAAGAGAATGAATTTAGAGTAGACGTAGATGAGCTAAAGAATCTTATTACCAGTAAAACTAAAATGATAGTAATTAACTCTCCCCATAATCCCACGGGTTCAGTTTTGACCGGGGAGGATATAGAGGCCATTGCCCGGTTGGCTCAGGAAGAAGATTTATTGGTATTTACCGATGAGGTATACAGTGAAATTATTTATGACCAGAAACATGTAAGTATTTTGCAGTTTCCAGACATGAAAGAAAGAACGGTAATGCTGGATGCTTTTTCTAAAAGTTTTGCCATGACTGGCTGGAGATTGGGTTATGCTGTTTTACCTGAAGAATGGGCAAGGCTTCTTTCTCTCCTGGTTACCAATTCTAATTCCTGTACCTGTAGTTTTACTCAAATAGCGGGGGTAGAAGCTCTTTTGAATGGAGAAGAATCGGTGCGGGCTATGACCCAAGAATTCCGTCGGCGGAGAGACTTTATGGAGAAGAGAATAGCCCGGATTGAGGGAATAAAGATAGTTCAACCTCAAGGAGCCTTTTATTTCTTTCCTAATATTACTTCCTTTGGCTTGAGTTCTAAGGAACTGGCTGATTATCTTTTAAAAGAAGGTGGGGTGGCAGTTTTACCTGGTACTTCTTTTGGTCATTATGGAGAAGGTTATTTGAGGATATCATTTGCTAACTCTTTAGAGAATCTGGCTCGGGCTATGGATAAGATGGAAGAGGCACTTGGTAAGCTTACGAAAAGAGGAGGAAAATAATGATGAGAATTATTCTATCTAATTTCAGGCGAAAAGGAGACCCTTTGAGCCGAGCAGAAGAGCAGGTTATTTTGCAAAAAATCATCGATCTTCTTTACGTGGAAGGCCTGGAGTTTGATTTGAAGATCGAGGATATAGAATCGGCTGATTAAATAATAAGCCTAATTGGGAAAATAGAATCCCTCCTAATATAAGAGCACACCCCCCTAGTGTCCGAGGTGTGAATTTTTCTTGCCAGAGAAAATAAGAAAAAATAGCAGCAAAAACTGGTTCAGAAGCAAATATTAGCCCGGCATGGATAGAAGAAGTATGTTTTTGGGCTCTTTTTTGCAAGGTAAAAGCTAAAGCGGTGGCAAATATCCCCAAAAAGAGGATACTTCCCCATTCTTTTCTGGAAAAAGAGGGGTATATATTCTGGTGGAAGAAGATTCCAAACATTAAACTTAAAAGAGCTACTGTTCCCATCTCTATGGTAGCAAGAGGCAGGCTTTCATTATCTTTGGTAAACTTTTCTACCAATACTATCTGTAAAGCGTAGGCAATTGCTCCTAATAAAGTGAGAAAATCACCGAGGAAAAAAATAGATTTTGTTTCTCCTCTTTGCCAGGTTAAAAGTCCTAAACCAAAAAGAGATATCACCGTTCCTATTATGGAAAACCGGTCAATCGAGGATTTAAGGATTACAAAAGCTAAAGGCGGGACAAGTATCACACTTAAGCCAGTTATGAAAGCAGATCGGGCAGGGGTAGTGTATATCAACCCCCAGGTTTGAAATAGATAGCCGGCAAAAAGAGATATTCCTAAAAAAATACCGCCAACCCAATCAATTTTATGCCATTTAGATAGGAGGGAAATGAGAAGAAGTAAAACAGTGGCAATGGCAAATCTCCAGAAAAGAATGGTAAGAGGAGGAACACTCTCTAAGAGATTTTTCATAGTAACAAAAGTAGCTCCCCATATCAGGTTAGCTAAAAGGAGAGATACATCAGACTTAATGATTAGGAGTTTAGAACGCTCTTCTCTCATAGATAATAGTATATACCACTTCTCAGCAGGGAAGAAGCCTCGATGGTAATTAATTACAGAAATGGACTGTTTCTTTCCCTCTTAGAGGGATTCCTTTTTTCTTTCTCCTTCAGTAGTCCTTGCCTTTTTATTCTGTCTTTAGCGCTGCAGGCTGCTCTGTTTTGGGTCAAGAAGGTTTATTCTTAACTATATACCACAAACCTTTGTACGAGTAGATAAAAGAGAAAAATAGAAATGCCCCTGCGATGGTATTGCCTTCAAAGAGGAACAAGAGAAGGAGAAAGGAGGTATGATATAATTAGAAATACAAATTAATTAATACAAGAAGGAGGAAGAGAAAATGAATAAAAATCGTTTCCTCCGGAGGAGAGGGAAGCTATTTATCCTGAGTCTGCTTGTTTTCCTCCTTTGGGGAAGCACGCTGGTAGGAGCTCAACCCCAGATTTCCATCCGTTTCCAGCTCCACCCCGATGTGTATGTTTCCATTCCTCGCTCACCACAGATTACTTTATCTATAGATAAAGGAGAAGGGGCAAATTATTATATAGATGACCCCATTACCATTCGCTATCGGGCAAATCGGGATGGTTATGTTAACCTCATAGATTACTTACCTAATGGGGATGTAAGCATTCTTGTCCGTGACCAATTAATTCGCTCGGGAAAAGAAGAAAAATTTGTAGGAACAGTATATGGTCCGGCGGGAGTGGAGAGAATAGTGATTCTTCTTACCCCTGATAAGGTGAGCAACGCAGACCTCGAGAGTTTTATACAATCTCCTCATCAAGGAGAGAGAATTTTTGGTAGCCGTTTTTCTACCAATCGCGTTCACTTCCAGGTGCTGGCGAGAATGGAGAGTGCTGTTTTAACAATAGAGCCTGATGATTTAACCCTGGAACCGGGAACTTCGGTAATTTTAACTGCTACCTTAAAGGATGGAAGAGGAAGACCTGTACAGGGAAAGGAAATTCGCTGGTCGGTAAACGGCGGGAAATTGAGCACTTCCCGCACGACTACAGACCTTCAGGGTAGAAGTAGAGTAACTTTTTATGCTCCTTCTCAACCCGGAACAGTAACGGTAGAAGCTCGTTTTCCGGGAACGGTAAGTTTAGCTTCTGTTTCTACCCGGATTACTATTCGAGTAGAAAAAGCGGCATATTCCGCTTCTCTCGAGGTCACTCCTTCATCTTTCACTCTTAACGGTGGAGAAAATATAAAACTGGTAGCCACTTTAAAGGATGAGAATGGAAGGCCAGTATCTGGCCGAACTATTTACTGGGAAGTAAGCGAAGGAGACCTGGATAAATATTCCATTCCTACTGATTCTTCTGGTAAAGCTGTAGTTTATTACTATGCTCCAGATGTGGATGAAACTACCGATGTCAAAATAACTGCCCAGTTTCGAGGAACAAGCAGTTTAGCTCCTGCCTCTTTTGACGTATGGGGTACAATAGAGCCTAAGGCTATTGCTCTTACATCTTCTCTCTTTTACCTTGACTTTGGTAGCGGCACTCCTCGAGGCAATGTAGACAGATTGCGTTACTCCGGAGAGATCGTTTTTGGTTTCTCCCTGAACGATTTACATGTTTTAGAAATGAAGCCCCGAGAGGCGGTGGAATTTGAGTTTAATCCTGGAGGATTCCTACAGGAAGGAGCTATTTTCCTCTGGTTGCAGGGAGATTCGGGAGGGAAAGCCCGAGTTTCTGTGAATGGGAATCGCTTAAAAACTATTAGTGTAACCCGGGATGTAATAACTCCAGACGGGGAAGAGAAAATTGTTATTCCTCAAAATATATTAGTGCGAGGAACCAACCGTTTGCGAATAGAAGCAGAGCCTGGCCGAAACATTCGCCTGCAGAAGGTGATTATCGCTTTCTAAAAAAGAAAACAACTATAAAAGGGTTTACCCATTATCACTCTCTGTAAGAAATTAAAAGCAAGATATAAAGAAACACTGAGGGAGAAAAAGCCTCCCTCAGTGGATTCCCAATTGAAG
>DAOSVE010000003.1:0-43228 GCA_035593465.1 Candidatus Atribacteria bacterium
CTTGGCGCGCCTGGAGGGAATTGAACCCCCAACCTACGGATTAGAAGTCCGTTGCTCTATCCTATTGAGCTACAGGCGCAACCTGCAAAAATTTTATAACCTTTTTTCTTTTCCGTCAACTTTTCAGCATTTACAAATATGGAGAAGTATTTCTCGTAAAGCTCTGATTTTTTCTTCTGAATTTCCTGAGAAAAAGAGAGAAATCACTTTCCTTCCCGCTCTTTTAAGCGCTTCTCGGTCTCCCAAAGCCTGAGCTTTTTTCAATGTTCCAAAGGTAAAAGAAGAAACATCACTTCCCGCTTCTTCGGGAATAGGTATATCTAGTGAAGATTCACTTACTAGCTGTAAGAATAGCCCCCTTCCTCCATCTCCTTTATGTAATTGGCCAGTAGAATGTAAAAAGCGGGGTCCGTAGCCAAAAGTTACTGCCTTCTTAGTCCTATCTCGAAGAAGGGAGGCAAGCAAAATTAGCTCTTTTTCTATTGGAGGATTAACAGGAAGATAAGCGTGAATAGAAATATAGCTACTTGACTCCACAAATCCTAAAAACTGTTTTAGAACCTCTTCTAAGGAGGAAGCAGAAAAATCACAAAATACATTGAATCCTTTTTCTATCAAGATGGGTTTTTCTTCTTCCCAGCTACCTTCTTTATACTTTCTCATCATTTCCTGAGTGAATTTTTTGGTAGATTCTACATTGGGTTGGTCAAAAGGATTTATTTTTAGCCAGTAACCGGATAAAGCAGTAGCAAATTCCCAGATAAATATTTGTTCCCCTAAATCGTAATTATCAGTGATAGGTATTTTTATAACCGGGTGTTCAGCGTCTTTTAACTCCTCAAGTAAATTATCGAGAGAGTCATTTTTTTCTCCCTCTATATAAATGAACAAGCGGTCTTTTCCATATACTTCTGGTTTACCAGGTTGTTTGTCGATAACTGGTAATATTCCTTTTCCCTCTTTACCTGTGCTTTCAGCAATCAATTGTTCTAACCAGTCACCAAAACTTTCCCATCGAGGAGAAGAGAAGAAAAAAGTTAGTTTATCTCTACCTTTTTGGGCTAAAACTCCCAAAGCCGTTCCCAGGATAGCACCTTCATTATTTTCAAGAAGGGTGGAGGGTGAACATTTTTGGGAAGCAAGGGTAGCTTTTTCAAGAAGAAGAGATAAATCTATTCCTATGAGGGTAGCAGGCACAAGACCAAAGAAAGAAAAAGCAGAATAACGGCCTCCGATATCGGGAGAATTCAAAAATACTTCACGAAATCCATATCGTTCTCCTAACTGAACGAGAGGACTACCAGGGTCGGTTATGGCAATAAAATGTCTTCCTGTTTCTTTCCCGAGTCTTTCCTGTACCAGATTATAAAAAAACTTGAAAAAGGAGAGAGTTTCCAAGGTATTTCCTGATTTGGTAGAGACAATATAGAGGGTTTTACCAGGGTCCAAAGACTGAGCGTAGTAGTTTACCATCTCAGGGTCAGTACTATCAAGAACATGGAGATTCAAAAATCCCTTTTTGCTTCCCCACACTTTTTTAAATAGATCAGGAGCCAGGCTCGATCCTCCCATTCCCAGAAGAAGAGCCTCCTGAAAACCTTCTTTTATCAGCTCATCAGTCATATTTTCTAATCGAGCTACATTTTTTTGCATCTCTTGAAAAACATTTAACCAACCCAAACGATTAACAATTTCCTGAGGGGATGGTTTCCAGAGAGTATAATCTTTTTCCCACAGGCGAGGAATTACCCTTTCTTTTTCTAAGATAATAAAGGATGATTCTATCTCCTTTTGATATTCTCCCCAAAATGTTTCCATTTCACTTCCTCCTTTCAAAATTTCTTTCAAGAAACACTTAATATCAAGGTGATAATAAAAGGCAAGGGTTTATTTGAATATCAACACCTTCTTTTCCAAAAACCAAATGAGCTCTCATAAAGGGTTTTTCTTCACTCCCTTCCACAATGAAGCGAGCCTCGCTGCATCCTTCAGCTATGGGGTTAGACACTCCTTTGTTTTTGAGTAATAAAGTTCCTCCTTGGGAATAGATTTCTAAGGGATTAGAGGATAAAGTCATGGTTAGTTTTCTACCGTTAGAATAAGATTGAAGATTATCGCTATACCTCACTAACTGGAAGAGGGTATTTATAGACCCGAGAAGATTTTCTTCTTCCTCTATTTTTTGGGATAAGGAATTAAAAAGTTTTCCCCATAAAATAACTAAACTACTAACTGCCACCACTAAAAGTAGAAGAATAACAAAACTTATTAAGGCTTCGATCAAGAGGAAGCCTTCATCATTTTTCCCGAAGTGTTTGCAAAGAAAGAATTTCCTCACCATTTTTGTCCTCCACCATTACTTTAAGCTCATAAATTTCAGGGGAAAAATCCCCTACCTGACTTTCTATCACAAACTCTTCTTTTTCTTCTTTTCCTGAGGCAGGGACTTCGTCATTTTTTAATTCTTCCATAGTGTTTACAGCGTCTATAAGAGCTTTAATCTTAATAGTAGAGCTTTTCTGAGTCTTTCCAATAAAATTTATTTCCTGTCCAACGACCAGTATTAAAAAAGAAAAGATACACAAAGCAATAAGAATACCTATTAGAGTAAAGCCTTCATCATTTTTCACTGATGCGAACTCTCCCGGTAACTGGAGTAATAATAAGATGCAATAGTTTTTCATTTATTCTAATAGTAACCGTTCCTCCCATAGAAGGGGTACCAGTAGGGTAGAAAAGGATAGTATGTCGACTGAAGTTAGTAGTACAGAGGTCTACCCCTTTAGGAAAATTAACTCTTTTAGAAGTGCAACCTTGATAGGTGAAAAAATCCTGAACAGGGTCAAAGATAATCTGGGTAGTTACTCCAGTTCTTAATGCCTCTATCTTAGCTAGACGTAACTCGCTAGCTATTCTCTGAGCAGTAAGTTTTCCCAGAAAGGAAGCTTGCCAGCCAAGTAAGCAGGGAAAAGAAAAGGCTGAAATCACAGAAACGATAGAAAGCACTATTAAGAGTTCAAGAACAGTAAAACCTGATGAGAAATTTTCCCGGCTCGCTTTCATTTCCTTCACTGTTTCTCTTGTTTATGAAACATAATACATGGTTTTTTCAGATTTTTCCATAAGTAATTCTGCATTTTTATGAGATTTTAGTGTTTTATTTATCTATATCTCGATATTATTGGGATAACCCCCTCTCGTCAATCGCGAGCCTCGCCTTAACAGTCCGTAGCATAGAATAATAAAGCTACAGAAGAGAAAGGGCCCTTTATAATTCCATAGAATATACAAGACTTAAAATAGAGATATTAAAATCTACTGGGAAAAAATCCCTCCTCAGTGCGTGGCAATCCCGAGTTTTTAACTTCAATATAACTTGCTTTTAAAATTTGAGCAATTTAACAGGTTCTGCAGAATACTATAATTGAATTGTAATTGTAGAGTAGAAGAAGTAAAATTTGTGAAATGAGGTGAGTAAAATAACGAATGAATGGTTATTAATAGTATTTATAAGTTGCGTTTTATTTTATAGCTACGCCGGTATTTATATCTCGCGTCAGACTGGTGCTTCAATACCTCGATGGCCCAGCCTTATAAAAAGCAGAGATTACACTTTTTATATCATTTATATCTGTTCCATAGCTCTTATTATTAATACTATCATTTCTTTGATGGGAGAGTACTCATTATTCTATTTATTTTTAATCGGTTTAGTATTGATGTTCTTTGGTATTTACTTAAATATTCTTGCTCGGAAAGAATTAGGTCGGTATTGGTCACCACTTTCTTCTTCTGATAATAGTGAAAAACTTATTAAGTCAGGGGTTTACGCTCGCGTTAGACATCCTATTTACCTTTCCAATCTGATCTTCTTTTTAGGAGTAACCTTAATTGCCGGAAGTTGGTATAGTTGGATACTATTTATCTTATTTCTTGGGGGATTAAGGAAAAGAGTGAAAAAAGAGGAAGAAGAACTCTACAAAAAATTCGGTGAGGAGTATAGGATATACGCAAAAGAAACTCCTTTAATATTACCAAGGTTAAGAAGATAAATTCATATAAAGAGGTAGAGTAGAGGAGAGAGTATTCCATTTTGTCTTTAAGCAGAGGTGATTAATATTATCCCGGTTACTAAAATAGTTCAAAAACCTCTTAGTCTTTGTACCCTTTCTTCAGTTGAGAAAGGAGTGATAGAAGAGCTTAATTGCTCAGGAGTAACTATCAAAAAGGGATCTCGAATTGCTATTGCAGTTGGTAGTAGAGGTATTTCTCAAATTCATGAGATAGTAAGAGTTGTAGCCCAGTGGGTTAAAGATAAAGGAGGTTATCCTTTCATCATTCCAGCTATGGGTAGCCATGGTGGAGCTACTCCAGAAGGACAAAGAGAGATTCTAGAGAGTTATGGTATAAAAGAAGAATACGTAGGTGCTCCTATTTATCCTTCTATGGAGGTTGTAGAACTTCCGAAAGGAAATTTACCCAATAGAGTGTACATGAGCAAAGTAGCTTATGAGGCTGATGGAACCGTTATTATTAACCGAGTTAAACCTCACACTGATTTTCATGGTCGAACTGAAAGCGGACTTCTTAAAATGTGTGTTATTGGTTTAGGCAAACATCAAGAAGCTTTAGAAATGCATCGCTTTGGAGCCAGAGGACTTAAAGAATTAATTCCTGAAACTGCCAAACAGATTATAAAATATGGAAACATTGTTCTGGGTCTGGCTATAATCGAAAATTCTTTTCATCAAACAATGTTAGTGAAGGCACTTAAACCATTTGACTTTGAAGCAGAAGAAGAAAAACTTTTAAAATTGGCCTGGGAAAATATGCCTGTTCTTCCAGTAGATAAAATAGATATTTTGGTAGTAGACCAAATGGGAAAAGATGTTAGTGGGAGTGGAATGGATACCAATGTAATTGGAAGAATGAACATTGACGGCGAGCCAGAACCTGAAAAACCCCATATTAAAGTAATCATAGTCAGAAACTTAACTGATGAATCTCATGGTAACGCTACTGGTATGGGGTTAGCTGATATTATAACTGAGAATTTTTACCGAAAGATAGATTTTCCATCTACTTATGAGAACATCTTAACCAGTACTTTTTTGGAAAGAGGAAAGTTACCACTGATAGCCAAAAATGATCGGCAAGCTTTAGAATGGGCACTCAGGGCTAGCCGAATTATTGATCCAGAAGAAATTCGATTGATTCGGATCAAAGATACTTTGAGCTTAAACCAGATGTATGTTAGCTCTAGAGTTCTTTCAGAGATAAAAGAATGTAATAGCATAGAGGTAACAGAAGACTTTAAAGATTTATTAACTCCGGAGGAAGAGGAGTTAAAGGATTTTTAACAAATAATGAATAAACCAGCCCTTCCTCTTTTAGTTATAGCTGATGATGCTACTGGAGCACTAGATACTGGAGTTCAATTCTCTAAGCAGGGGTTTCCCACTTTAGTAGTCCCAGATAACCAGCTTCCTTTAAGGAATATAGAGGCGAATCTTCAGGTATTGGTAGTAGATACTAATACTAGAAATGTTTCTCCCGGAGAAGCTTACCAAAGAGTTAAAGAAGTGGTTGAATTAGCTCTTTCTCGGTTTGAAATCCAGAGCTTTTACAAAAAAACTGATTCTACTCTTAGAGGGAACATAGGAAAAGAATTTGAAGCTTTGCTTGACGTGACTGGGGGAAAAGAGCTTTTCTTTATTCCGGCTTTTCCTCGAATGGGGAGAATTACTCGAGGAGGCTATCAATTAATTTGTGGAAAAGCTGCTTGCCAAAGTGATTTGGCTCAAGATATTCTGAATCCAGCCAAAGAAGGTTATATTCCTGAAGTTATTCAGAAACAATCTTCTCTTTCAGTAGAAGTAGTTAATGAGAATAGAAGAAATGTTTTTTTGAAATATAACTCTAAAAGAAATAGAAGGATGATAATAGTTTTAGATGCCAAAAACGATCAAGACTTAAAGGAAATTGGGTTAATTTTACAAAGAGAGGGTAAAATCTTTCTTACTGCTGGGTGCGCTGGTTTCGCTGAGTATTTAGCTCAATTTTTGGATTTACAAATAGCTAAAAGTAGAGTTTTTACTCCTCCCTCCCAATGGTTGGTAATAGGAGGTAGCCTTCATCCTCTTTCTCTGGAGCAATTGGATTTTGCATCTCAAAAAGGTATACCTCAGGTTATTCTTCCCCCTACTTTCTTTTTTGAGGATAACATAGAGGGTTTTTTTCAAAAGATCTGTTATTATTTTCAAAGGGACCCTGGTTTTATCATCAGAACGGTAAAAAGTAGAAAAGATTTAGAAGAATATCGAGAGTTAGCTCAAAAAGAAGGGTGGGAGTGGGAAAAAGTTCCTTCCCTTATTTCCCAAAAATTGGGAAATCTGGTAAAAGAGTTGATAAAAAGAAGTGATGAAAGAAGAACGATAATAGTTTTCGGAGGGGATACCACAAGAGGAGTCCTAGAAAGCTTTAGCTGGAAAAGAATAAATCCCGGGGAAGAACTTCTTCCTGGAGTGCCCCTTTCTCAGGTAATAACAGAAGAAGGAGAAGAACTTTATTTAATTACCAAAGCTGGTGCTTTTGGAGAGAAAGAAACTCTGGTGAAGTTGATAAATGTTTTGTAGGAGGAAGATAGTGTTTATTGGAGTGACTATGGGTGACCCCAACGGGGTAGGCCCGGAGATAATTTTGAATTCTTTTCGAAAAGGAGAAACAGGAAAAGACTTTGTGGTAATTGGTGATTATCAGGTAATGGATTTCTGTAGTCGCTTGCTAAAGTATCAAGTTCCTTTAAAAAAAATAGTCAATCTTTCCCAATGGGAAAAGGGCAGGCTTAACATTCTTGATTTAGGCCTTCTAGAAGAAAAAGATATAGAGATAGGGAAGGTGTCTTCCAAAGCAGGTTTTGCTGCCCAAAAATATGTTGAACGCGCGACCTTGATGGCCTTAGACGGTAAGGTAAGTGCTTTGGTAACTTTGCCGGTAAATAAAAAAGCTATTCGGCTAACTGATCCTACTTTTACTGGTCATACTGAATTTATTGCTCAACTTTGTGGTCAATCCAATTATGCTATGATGTTAACTTCAGAAAAATTGAAAGTTGTTCACGTAACCACTCATATTCCTTTAACAGAGGTAGCCAAGTTTATTAAAAAAAATAGAGTTGTTGAAGTGACAACTCTTGCCGGAGAAGCCATGCAAATGCTATTAGGTAGAAAGCCCAAAATTGCAATTTCTGGTTTCAACCCTCATGCCGGGGAAGATGGAGCTTTTGGAAGGGAAGAGATAGAGGAAATTATTCCGGCAGTAGAAGAAGTAAGAAGTAAGAACTGGGAAGTAGCAGGACCTATTTCTCCTGATGTTGTCTTTCTTGAGGCTTATCGAGGAAAGTATGATGTGGTAATTGCTATGTATCATGATCAAGGACACATTCCGGTAAAGCTCCTTGATTTTGAAGGAGGAGTTAACGTCACTTTAGGTCTAAAAATAGTTCGTACTTCAGTGGACCATGGAACTGCTTTTGATATTGCATACAAAGGGGTAGCTAATATTAAGAGCTTTGTTCAAGCTTTTGATCTAGCTGAAAAACTATCTAAATAGAACTAAAATAAAAACTTTACATAATATACATTATGGGAACTAAAATTATTATTTAAACCCGAGCGAGAGAAAGATGGCAAATTTTATCGGCGGCTTCTTTTCGAACCACACATTTTATCATTACTTCTCCGTTTTTCGTTGTTTTTAGATCTTCTATATATCCCTGGTGGTATATTGCTCCCTGCACTAGTGGAAGCTGGGAATAGTTAACCTGCAGGCACAAGTGCCTAACCTCATGTTGTAAGGAAGAAGAAATTTTCTCTTTAAGCTCTTTCAGTCCCCTTAGCTCCTGTGCCGATACAAAGACATAGGTATAATTTTCTTTTATATCTCGTTCTAAAATTAAGGGTGAGCAAAGAAGATCAATTTTGTTAAAGACTAAAATTCGAGGAGAATTATTTATTTCTAGCTCTTCTAAGATTTGATTTATGACTTGGAAATGGAGATAGTAATCTTCATCAGAAATGTCTATCACTTCCAGTATTAAGTCAGCATCTTTAATTTCTTCTAAAGTAGCCCGAAAAGCATCTTTTATAGTAGGAGGCATTTCTCGGATAAATCCTACAGTATCGGTAAAAAGCGCTTCTCCTATTCCAGGGATAAAAAGTTTTCTTGTGGTAGGGTCCAAAGTGGCAAACATCTTCTTTTCTACATAAACCTGAGAGCCAGTTAAAGCATTCAGTAAGGTGGATTTTCCAGCGTTGGTATAACCCACTAAAGCAACATTGGGAATTTTCCTTTCTCGACGTAAGTTTTTTTGTACCTCTCTTTGCCTTTCTATTTTTCTTAGCTCCTGATTTAAGTTAGCAATACGATCTTTAATTTTTCTTCTCTCTACTTCAATTTTTTGTTCTCCCGGACCTCGAGTACCTATACCTCCTCCCGTCTGGGATAGGTCTCTACCCTTCCCGGTTAAACGGCTAAGCTGGTAATGGAGTTGAGCTAACTCTACTTTGATTTTCCCTTGAGCAGTACGAGCCCTCTGGGCAAATATTTCGTGAATTAAAGCATTCTTGGTATAGACAGGAACCTGCCAGAATTTTTCCAGATTCCTCTGTTGAGAAGGAGTTATTTCTACGTTAAACAAAATAAAATTAATCTCCGGGTTATCCTCAATTAAACTTTTAACTTCCTCTACTTTTCCTTTCCCCAAATAATACTTATAAAAAGGGTTTTTCACTCGAGATTCTACTACTGATAAAATTTTCCAGCCTGCACTCCAAGCAACTTCCTCGGTTTCTTTTCTTTCTCCTTCCCGAGAAGAAAAAGAACTATCATTTCCCCGATCCACAAGAATCAGGATTCCCCTTTTTTCCTCCAACTTTTATCTATTACCTCCCTTGTAAAAGTTCTTAATAATATCCCGGTACATTTTCATCCTTTCTCTCAATCCTTTAACCAATCCTAATTTTTCTTCTTTCATTACTTGAGTAAGCCCGGGAAGCTTAACTAACTTTACTCTCACTCCATTTTTTCGAATATAGCGATTGATAGCTACTTCTACTCCATAACGGGAAACTTCTATATCAGGAATATTCCTTAGAATGTCGATCCTTATAGCTCTCTGGCCAGAAAGAAAAGGGGCAATTTTTTGAGCAAAGTCGGTAGCAAAACGACCATCTTCAAAGATACCAATGGTAACGTCAGCTTCCTCATCTATAACTGGCTTAACTAAATCTATTACATGTTGAGGAGTAAGCCCTATTAAGTCAGCATCCACTAAAAGAACTACGTTAGAAGTGGTATTCATCAACCCTTGATAAAGAGCTCCACCTTTACCTACGTTATACAGGAGCTCCACTACTTCTACCCCCCTACTCCTGGCAATATCTACTGTATGGTCAGTAGATCCGTCACTTACCACTACAATCTGGTTTAAGAAAGGAATAGCTTTTAAAACATCAATAATAGGGCCGATGGTTTTTTCCTCATTATAAGCAGCTATAATGGCTGTAGTTTTAGTATTTACATCCATAATTCAGGCTTTTGGAGCCAATTCCTCCTTTAATTTTAAAAGAAGAGTTAAAACTTCTTCCCTTTTTGTCTCCCATCTCTCATTATTATGACGAACTTTGATTTCTATCTTTCCCTCTTGAGACATTTTTTCCCCCACAATCACTTGAAGAGGAAAACCAATCAAATCTGCTTCGCTGAATTTATAACCAGCGCTGAATTCCCGATCGTCTATCACTACCTCAAAATCTTTTTCTTTTAGCTCCTGGTAAATTCCTTCTGCCGCCTTTCTTTGTTCTACTTTCTTCCAGTTTACTGGTATTATTTCCACTTCATAAGGCGAGATGCTAATAGGCCATTGAATTCCTTTTTCATCATGATAAGCTTCAATAGCTGCAGCCATAGTCCTGCCAATACCAATACCATAACAACCCATGATTAGCGGCTTTTCTTCCCCATCCTTATCTACAAAATAAGCTTTCATAGGCTCACTATATTTAGTCCCCAGCTGAAATATATGACCTACTTCTATTCCTCTCTTTTCTTCTAAATTAGCTCCACAATTGGAGCATTTTTCCTCATCTTGAGTAGTACTAAAATCACAACTCGGGCATACTGAAAATTTTTCCTCTCCAGAATCAGCCAGAATGAGAAATTCATGAGATACTTCTCCACCGATTACCCCACTCTCAGCAGGAACGGCTTTATAGGATAAACCACAACGGCTGAAAACTTTACAATAAGCATTGTACATCTTTTCATAACTAACTCTCAACCCCTCAAAATCTCTATCAAAACTATATAAGTCTTTCATTATGAATTCTCGAGCTCTCATCACCCCAAACCGCGGTCTCATTTCATCTCTAAATTTAGTTTGGATCTGATATAATAAAAGTGGTAGCTGTCGATAAGAATGGATTTCACGACGGGCTAAATCGGTGATTACTTCTTCGTGAGTAGGACCTAAACAAAAATCTCTGTCTTTACGGTCTTTTAATCGGATCAATTCCGGCCCATAAATTTCCCATCTTCCTGTTTCTTTCCACAATTCTCCAGGGTGCAAGGCAGGTAGAAGCAATTCCTGTCCCCCCGCTCTATCCATTTCTTCTTTAACTATTCTAGTAATTTTATTAAGGGTACGCAGTCCTAAAGGCAAAAAAATGTAAACACCAGAAGAAAGCTGTCTAATCATTCCTGCTCGCAACATCAAACTGTGGCTCGCTATTTCTGCTTCCTGGGGATTTTCTTTTAAGGTGGGAACAAACATCAAAGACATCCTCAAGGTCCTTTCTCCTCCATTTCTTTTATAATCAAACTTATCAATTCTTCTTCTGCTTCTTCCTGCCTAACTATTTTTATTCTTTCCCCCCGGGAAAAAAGAAGTGCTTTTTCTTGAGGGGCAAAAGCAAGACCCCAATCTGCTTCCTTCGCTTCTCCCGGTCCATTCACTTCACAACCCATTATAGCTACTTTACCCACTATTTTTATTTTTCTCTCTCTTACTTTCTGTTTGAAATCTCTAGTTAAGGCTACTACATCTCCTTTTCTTCGAGCACAAGTGGGGCAGGAAATTATCTCCAGCCCTTTAGACCTTAGCTTCAAGACCTCTAAAATACTCCAAGCTACTCGTGTCTCCAAAACAGGATCAGTAGCAGTTAAGGAAACCCGGATGTTATTTCCTATTCCCTCTCGCAATATAATTCCCAGAGCAATAGAAGATTTGACAATTCCTTCTCCTCCCTCCCCTGCTTCAGTTAATCCCACGTGTAAAGGATAGGGAAAGGCCCGACTTAATTTCTCGTATATGATGATAGTTTCTTCCACATCAGTGGATTTAGCAGAAAGGATTATATTTTTAAAATTATTTTTCTCTGGAATAGATACCAACTCCTCCAAGCTACCAAAAAGTGCTTCTACCCGATTTTTTCCCCGATAATGGAGAGGAAGAGACCCAGTATTAGCTCCTATACGAAGAGCTAAATTTTTATCCTGTAAGATTTTTATCAATTCTCCCAGTTTTTTCTTATTACCTGCCGTCCCCGGATTTACTCTTACTGCATCTATTCCTAACTGAGCTGCTTTTATTCCTAAGTCTAAATTGAAATGAACATCAGCTATTAAAGGGATGTCTATTCGCCTTTTAATCTCTAAAAGACCAAGAAGAGATTCTTCATCAGGCACAGCCAGACGAAAAATTTCACAATCTTCTTCTATCACCTTCTCTATTTCTTCTATGCTTTCTTTAACTTTAGCAGGACTTTCTCTCCCCATTGCTTCTACCCAGATGGGGTTTTTGCCTCCCACTTTTATTTTTCCCAGAGAAACTTCTCTGGTATTCTCTCTTTTCATTTCCCTATCACCATTCTCATGATATCTTGATAAGTGGCAAAGATAGCTAAAGAAAAGATTAAAATTATTCCAATAAAGTAAACCCAGCCTATTTTTTCTGGTTCAAGGGGTTTACCTCGAATCTTCTCGTAGAGGAAAAGTAGGAGATACCCTCCATCTAAAACGGGTATAGGCAGAATATTAAAAAGAGCCAGAGATACACTTACTACTGCAGAGAACATGAGGAGATTCAAAAAACCTAATTGAGCTGCTTGACCGGCTATTTGAGCTATTCCCAGAGGACCAGCCACTTCCGCGGGGATTTTTCCCAGAATAATATAAAGCAAACCTAGAGCAGTAAGAACAAACCAGCTAATTGTCGTCTTAGTACTGTGAAATAAAGTTAAAAGAGGATTTAATTTTTGGTTTTCCACCCCGAAAATCACTTGAATAAGTGCCCGTTTTTCTGTTTCGTTCCACTCTGGAATTACTTTAAGTCTTATCTCTTCTTCTCTCCTTTTAATAGTTAATTCTATTTCCTCCCCAGGATGGGAAGAAATAACACTTACTACTTCATCCAGATCGGAAGCAGACTTTCCATTAACCTCTAAAATTATATCTCCTGCCTTTAGCCCAGCCTGGTCTGCCGGGCCTCCGGCCACCACTTCCTGTACTTTCAGGTTACCAGTGGGAATTCCCGCCACAGTGAAAACAATAAATAATAAAACTATAGAAAGAACTATATTCATAATAGGACCAGCTGCTACAATAAGACTTCGTTGCCATAGAGGTTTATGGTCAAATCTTTTCTCCGGAGGAGTATTAGCTTCTTCATATCCTTCAATGACATTTCCCTCCATTCCTCCCATTTTCACAAACCCCCCTAGAGGAATTAGACGGATAGAAAATTCAGTTTCTCCTCGGGTAAAAGATACCAGTTTGGGGCCATAGCCTATGGAAAAACTTAAAACTTGTACCCCAAACCACTTAGCCATAATGAAATGCCCGAATTCGTGGACTATTATCAAAAGACTGATGACAAAGATAAAAGCTAATATAGTTATTATCATTGAATACTCTTTCTTTCTAAAATTAATGTTTGAGCTGATTGATAACCTCGGCGATAGATAGCTTTTACTTCTTCTAAACTCCGGGGAGGGTTAATTTTTTGTTCTAAAATTCTCTCTAAAAGAAGAGATATTTCTCCAAAGCAGATTTCTCGGGAGAGAAAAGCTCTTACCAGAGCTTCATCAGCTCCGCAGAAAAGTGCTGGATACCCCTTCCCTCTTTTGCCTGCCTCCCGAGCTAAATAAAAACCTGAAAACTTCTCTGGTACCGGATAGCTAAGATTCAAAGATTTAATTCGGGAGAAATCCAGGCTTTGAAAGGGGTTTGCCTCTCTCTTTTTCAAAGAAATAGCGTTTAGGATTACTGACCTCATATCTGGGGGGGAAAGCAAGGCTAAGGAGAACCCATCTCTCAACCCTATCAGAGCATGAATAAAGCTTTCTCTTTGCACTACTACTTCTACCTCCTCCACGCTGAATCCGAAAAGTGAAGAAGCTTCAATTACCTCTAATCCTTTATTTACCAGATTAGCTGAGTCAACTGTGATTTTAGCTCCCATTTTCCAGTTAGGGTGGGCCAAAGCCATTTCTGGAGTAATATCATCCCATCTCCCCTCCCATTCGTAAAATGCACCTCCCGAAGCAGTTAAATAAACCCAGGAAATCTCTTCTCTTTTAACCCACTTTAGCATTTGCCATAGAGCATTATGCTCACTATCTAGAGGGATCAAGTTTTCTCGCTCTTTAAGAAGGTGAGACTTTATTTCTCCAGCTAGTATGATAATTTCTTTGCTGGCAACCCACAAGATGTGAGATGTATCCATAAGTTTCCAAAACAAATCCAAAAATTCTATCCCGCTTGCAGCAAAGAAAACCCCTTCCACTTCTTGAAAAATGACTTCTTCTAAGAGGTCATAATCAGTTATAAGATTGGTAGATGAGTTTTTCCAAAAATCTTTTCTACCCTGAGGATTAAAAACATAAGGAACACTAAATTCTTGAGCCTGCTCTCTTAACCTTCTTTCCTTGGAATACCCGGATATAAGTATAATTTCAAAATCTTTTCTTCGAGCTAAAACCTCTAATATTTGTTCTCCCAAGTAACCAGTAGAACCCAAGATGGCTACTTTCATTCTCATCCCCCCCAGGATAATCTTAAAAGATAAACTAAAGGCCCGACCAGGAAAAAAGAATCAAAACGGTCTAAAATTCCTCCATGTCCAGGCAAAAAATTACCTGAATTTTTCACTCCTGCCCTCCTTTTCAGTACTGACTCCCAGATATCTCCTAAAAAAGAAACCAATGCTATCGAAAATCCGGCTAAAAGTCCCTGAAAGAGAGAGAAAGAAACAGGAGGTGTAACAAGAATTAAACCCGTAAGAGTTGCCATTCCTATTCCCCCTGCCAGACCCTCCCAGCTTTTTCCCGGACTGATCCGAGGGACTATTTTATGTTTACCCCATTTTCTACCTACCAAATAAGCAAAGATATCGTTTGTCCACACGGGAAGTGCAAAAAGAATTATACTCCCTCGGTCATAAGCAATACCCATTTTTACCCAAAAAAAAGGTAACAAAGAACAGTACAGAAATCCCAGAAGATAAAAAGCTACTTGCTCTACTATTTGTTCAGGCTTTTTAAGTCCCCATCCTATTAATACTAGAAATAGAATATATCCTGAAAAAAGAATTATTTTATAATCGATGTTGATTAGTGAAAGGTAGAGAAGAACAAGGGAAGCCAGAGAAAACCACAGCCATGGAGTCCATTCTCCCCTTTCATAAACCAGCTGACCATATTCTCTCAAAGAACCGAGAGAAAGAAAGAAAAAAACTAAAATTAAAGTCTGGGGAGAAAAAAGGATTAAAAACAGGAAAACAGGTAAAGCCCAGATTACACTCCAGGCCCTTTTTTTCAAATCTGATGACTGAGTGGTGGCCTTCAAACTCTACCCCCAAAATTCCTTTTCCGCCCCGTAAAATCCTGAAAAGCCTGGTGATACTCTTCCACAGTGAAATCAGGCCATAAAGTATCAGTAAACCATAGCTCAGTATAGGCAATTTGCCAGAGAAGAAAATTACTAATCCTTTTTTCTCCTCCAGTACGAATTAAAAGGTCGGGGTCAGGTTGATTTCCAGTATCAAGATAAATACTGAAATTCTCTTCCGATAAAGAGGTAAGAAGAGAATGATCTGTCTGATAAATATTCTTTACCGCCCTCAAAATTTCATCTCTTCCCCCATAGTTTATGGCTAGATTAAGATTCAAGTTCTCACCCTTCAGTGTGGATTTTTCTAAATCATTTATCTGCAAAGTAAGGTCTTGGGGAAGCCCATCTTTTCTTCCCAAAAATTTTACTTTGACTCTGTTTTCTTCCAGCTCCTTACCATATTTATCTATGCTCTCCATAAATAATCTCATCAAACCCTGAATTTCGTTTATCGGCCTCTTCCAGTTTTCAGTAGAGAAAGCATAAAGAGTAAGAAAAGGAATACCTGCTTTTACCGTTTCTTCTACCAGATTTCTTATTACTTCTACTCCCTTTCTATGTCCTTCCAGACGAGGCAAACCCTGTCTTTCTGCCCATCTTCCATTCCCATCCATGATGATGGCTACGTGCCTTAATATTATACCTATACGGTCATTATCTCTTTCTCTTTCTTTTCCCATAGGCTATCTAACTCATTTATGTGCTCATCGGTGAGTTTTTGCACCTCAGCTTGCGCTCTTTCACTATCGTCTTCTGATATCTCTCCACCTTTTTCCATTTTTTTAATTTCTTCATTGGCTTCGCGACGAAGATTCCTTATAGCTACTTTAGCTTCTTCTATCCATTTTTTTGCCATCTTAGCTATTTCTCTCCTTCTCTCTTCAGTAAGAGGAGGTATGATGATGCGAATCGCTCCTCCTTCCACCTGAGGGTTAAATCCTAAATCCGATTTCCAGATAACTTTCTCAATAAGAGAAAGAGCATTTTTGTCCCAGGGTTGTATTATAATAGTCCGGGCATCAGGAGTAGTAATGGAAGCTATTTGTTTCAATTTCATAATTGTTCCATAATAGTCAATTTCTAAATCTTCTACCAGAGCCGGAGAAGCTCTCCCTGTTCTGACATGAGATAATTCTTCTCGAGCTACATTTATAGCCTGCTTCATCCTTTTTTCCACATCTTTAACTACCGATTTTAAGTTCTCATTCATTTTTCTCCCTCCCTACTAAAGTTCCTATCTTGTGGCCAGTAACTATTTTGACCAGGTTATCTGCTTTATTAACATTAAATACAATAATAGGGATATTATTTTCCATACAAAGAGAAATAGCTGTGGAATCCATTATTTTAAGGCCCCGATTCAAAACCTCTAAATAGTCTAAGTGGTCAAATTTGTAAGCATTTTTTTCCATGAGGGGGTCAGCTTCGTAAATTCCATCTACTTTAGTAGCTTTGAGCAAAGCTTCTGCTCGCACCTCGGCTGCTCGCAGGGCAGCTGCAGTATCAGTAGTAAAGTAAGGATTACCAGTACCGCCGGCAAAGATAACTATCCTTCCCTTTTCTAAATGTCGGATGGCTTTTCTCCTGATATAGGGCTCAGCTACAGCTCGCATTTCGATAGCAGTTTGCACCCGGGTGGGAATCCCTTCATTTTCTAAAAAATCTTGCAAGGCCAGAGCATTAATAACTGTAGCTAACATCCCCATATAGTCGGCAGTTACTCGACTGATACCTTTATCCCCTGCTGTTCTACCTCGAAAAATATTTCCTCCTCCCACTACTATACAAATTTCTGCTCCCGCATTTTTTACTTTTTCAACTTCCTTAGTTATATAATCCAGAACCTGAATATCAATACCAAAAGGGAGAGACCCCATTAATGCCTCTCCCGATAATTTAATCAAAACCCTTTTAAATCTTAAAGGAGATGATTGTTGGTCACTCATTGTCTTCGCCCAGTTTGTAGCGCACAAACCTCCTGACCACTATGTTTTCTCTTAATTTGGCAATAGTCTCCATAAGAAGGTCTTTCACTTTTTTTTCTGGTTCTCGAATATAAGGTTGTTCCAGAAGACAATTTTCCTCGAAGAACTTTTTCATCTTTCCTTCCACAATTTTTTGTTTGACTTCTTCTGGTTTATTACTGTCTTTCAATTGTTCCTGGTAAATTTCTTCTTCTTTCTTTTTTATTTCTTCTGGAACATTCTCTGGAGCTACCCAGCGAGGAGCTTGAGCAGCTACCTGTAAAGTCAGCTCCTTTACTAAGTAACGAAACTCATCAGTGCGAGCGACAAAATCGGTCTCACAATTCACCTCTACCAGGACTCCAATTTTACCATCAGTATGAACATAAGCTCCAATCAACCCTTCTTGCGCTACTCTGCCCTGCTTTTTAGCTGCAGCTTCTAAACCCTTGCGACGTAATATATCACAGGCTTTTTCTATATCTCCTCCTGCTTCTTCTAACGCTTTTTTACAGTCCATCACCCCAGCTCCGGTTAAATTTCGAAGCTCAAAAACCTCTTTAGCTGTAGCACTCATCAGTTATCATCATCCTCCTGTTCTTCTGTGTCTTCCTCTTCAATTTCTTCTAATCCTAAGTCCTGGAGCTCCTCTAATATCTGTGAAGCATCTTCTTCTTGAGCTACAAGTTCTGTTTCTTTTTTCTCTTCTTCCACCTCTTCCGGAATAGCTATTCCTTCTGTAGCTATCATTTCTTGCCCTTCGCCAGCTAGTCTCTTTCCCTCCAGTATGGCATCAGCAACAAGAGCAGAAAAGAGACGAATAGCCCGAATAGCATCATCATTTCCAGGAACGGGATAATCAATTTCATCCGGGTCGCAATTAGTATCTACAATAGCTATAATAGGAATATCCATCTTCCTTGCTTCTAAAACTGCATTTCTTTCCCTTCGGGGGTCAACCACAAAAAGAGCATCAGGTAACCTTTCCATGTCTCGAATACCACTCAGATATTTTTCCAGGCGAGTTTTTCTTTTCTTTATCTGCATAACCTCTTTTTTGGGAAGCCGTTCCAGTATCCCTTTTTCTTCCATTTCTTCAATCTTTTTCAACCGTTCAATGCTTTGGCGAATAGTAGAAAAGTTAGTAAGCATTCCTCCTAACCATCTCTGGTTAACATAAAACATACCACAACGTTTAGCTTCTTGCTCAATAGCTTCTTGAGCTTGTTTTTTAGTGCCTACGAAGAGGAATGTTCCTCCCTCCCGAGCCAAATCGCGAACAAAATTATAAGCTTTTTCCGCTAATTCTACAGTTTTTTGAAGATCGATGATATAGATGTTATTTCTTTCAGCAAAAATATAGGGTTTCATTTTGGGGTTCCAACGTCTGGTTTGATGTCCAAAATGAACCCCGGCTTCCAAAAGCTGTTTCATAGTGACTACCATTATTCTAACCTCCTTCTGGTTTAACCTCTGTAGAGTTGCTCTTTAGAGCACCAGAAATACTCTACATGTGTTTTAACCAAATTACCGCCCGTAAGTATACCTAAAGAACAGAATTTTTTCAACTGAAAATAAAAAAGGATTAAAGAATATATCGAGTAATATCTTCATCTTGCAAAACACCAGCAAGCTGTTTCTCAACATAATCTCGATTTATAATTACTTTTTGCCCTTTCAAGTAGGGAGCACGGAAAGAGACATCTTGTAAAAGTCTTTCTACTACAGTATGTAATCTCCGAGCACCAATATTTTCCATTCTCTGATTTAACTCTTGAGAAATATGAGCTATTTCTCGTAGAGCATCTTTTTCAAATTCTATGCTTACCCCCTCAGTTTCTAATAATGCTTTATATTGCTTGGTTAAAGAGTTAAAGGGCTCAATTAATATCCGGTAAAGATCTTCTTCTGTTAAAGAAGATAACTCCACTCGAATAGGAAACCTTCCTTGCAGCTCAGGTAAAAGGTCAGAGGGTTTGGTCTGAGAAAATGCTCCTGCAGCAATGAAAAGAATATGGTTAGTCCTCACTGGGCCATATTTAGTAAGAACAGTAGAACCCTCTACGATAGGAAGCAGGTCTCTTTGCACCCCACCTCTGGACACATCTGGGCCATAGCCACCTCCTGGAGAAACAACTTTATCTATTTCATCGATAAACACTATACCGGTTTCTTCTACTCTTCTTATTGCTTCACTGCTTATCTCTTCCATATCAATTAACTTCTGTACTTCTTGGTTAAAAAGTATCTCTCGAGCTTCTTTAACTTTTGTTTTCCTCTTCTTCTTTCGAGGAGGAAAGACCCCACTAAACAGATCTTGAAAGTCTATTCCCAAACTTTCCATTCCTCCGCCAGCTATAATTCCCAGAGGAATAGAACTTTCTTCTGTCTCAATCTCGATGAAACGTTCTTCTAATTCTCCCCTTTTCAGTTTTTCCCTCATTTTCTCCCGGGTAGAAGAAAGAGGTCTAGGCCACACTACATCTACCCGAGGAGATTCTGAAGCTACAGTATCTTCATATTCCAAAGAAGAGGGATTAAGAGCCAGAAGATAATCTAAGATTTGTTCTTCTACTATTTCTCTGGCTTTTTCTTCCTGACTTTTTATGCGTTCATTTTTCTCCATCCTTACTGCCAATTCGGTTAAGTCTCTAACTATGGATTCTACATCTTTTCCTACGTATCCCACTTCAGTAAATTTAGTGGCCTCTACTTTTAAAAAAGGAGCATTAGTTAATTTGGCAATACGACGGGCAATCTCGGTCTTACCTACACCGGTGGGGCCAATCATAATTATATTTTTAGGAGTTATCTCTTCAGCAATATCAGGAGGAAGCATTCTTCTCCTAATACGATTTCTCAGGGCAATAGCTACACACTTTTTAGCTTCATCTTGCCCTATTATATATTTATTTAACTCCTCAACTATTTCTTCCGGAGTTAAGCTTTCTTCTATTAAAGGCATCTTTACCCACCTCGACTAAACAGTTTCTATAGTCACATTACTATTAGTGTATATACAGATTTCTGAAGCAATTTGTAAAGAAAGGCGAGCGATCTCTTCAGCTTCTTTGTCAGTTTCTCTCCACAGCGCTTTAGCAGCCGCCAGAGCAAAGTTTCCGCCTGAGCCGATAGCAGCTATCGGCTCATCAGGCTCCAATACGTCGCCCCTTCCAGAAATTATCAAAATATGCTCTTTATCCATAGCTAAAAGAAGAGCATCTAATTGCCTCAAAACTTTATCAGTTCTCCAGCTTTTAGCCAGCTCTATGGCAGCACGCGGGAGATTACCACTATAGTAATTAAGTTTTTCTTCCAAACGTTCTAAAAGAGTTAATCCATCTGCTCCACTACCAGCAAAACCAGCTAAGACTTTATCTTGATAAATGCGCCGAATTTTTCGCGCTCCTCCTTTCAGTATGGTTTCATTCATAGTTACTTGCCCATCACAAGCCATAGCTCCCTTACCATTTCTTAAAACAGCAATAACCGTAGTTGACTTAATCATCGTTCTTCACCTTCTTAGCATGAGGATGAGTTTCTTGGTAAACTCTCTTCATTTTATCCCAGTTTAAGTGGGTATAAATTTGAGTAGTGGAAAGACTGGAATGTCCCAGGGCTTCTTGTACCATCCTTAGCTCTGCTCCTCCTCCTAAAAGGTGAGTAGCAAAGCTATGACGGAAAACATGAGGGGAAATCCGTTTTCCACCCAATCCCGCCTCTTTTGTGATTGCTTCTAAAATTTTTCTTGCTCCTCGGGAAGTTAAAGGAGTGCCTCTCTGGCTCAAAAATACTTCTTCCCGGGAAAAGGGACAATGACTTAGATATTCTCTCAAGGCTTCCTGAGTACTTTCATTAAAAGGAACTATTCTTTCCTTCCCTCCCTTTCCCTTTACCTTTACCATTTTACTCGCCAAGTCAAGGTTTTTGATTTTCAATTGAGTTATTTCGCCGACTCTCAAGCCACTGGAGTAGAGAAGTTCAAAAAATGCCCAGTTCCTGAGCGAAGGAAAATCCTGCTTTTCTCGTGCCTTTTGCTTTAAGTGATTAAGCAAAAACTCCACTTCTCCTACAGTCAAAAAATTAGGTAGTTTCTTCTCTTTATTGAGCTTTCCCAACCCATCGGTAGGGTCACAATCGACTATGCCCCGACGGCGGAGAAAGCGGTAAAAAGTGCGAAGAGCAGAAATACGGTTGGCTTGAGAAATCCTTTTAAGGTGATGATGTGTTTTGAGATAGGCTAAAAAATCGGCCAGGTCTTGAGTTTTAGCCTGAACCAACGTAAGGTCTCTCTCTTCCAGAAATTGAGAGAATTGACGCAGGGTTCTTCCGTAATTATCTACTGTATAAGGAGAATATCTTCTTTCTTTTTGAAGGTATTCGAGAAAAATATAGATATTTTTTTCATTCGCCGGAGAGCTCAATAGATATAGGCACCCCCTCCCAGTCTCCTTCTTTTCGGATTAGCTTTTCTATGCGGTTAGCCAGGAGCTCTTCTTCCCTTTTTGTAGCAGAAACATTAACCGATAAATAAAAACGAGGAGGAGCAATATCTTTTTGATGCATATAATAAGTACGGAAGGTTCTTCCTCCTACTTTCCAGCTCTCTTCGTTTATTTTCTCTTTTATTTTTTCATTTAGAAAACTGGTTTTTATTCTCTGATAATAGCGAGTAGCAATTCCAGCAAGAACAGAGAAAATATCTGAAGAGACAGAAGGAGAAAGAGCACATCCACATAAGAAAGAAGCATAATTCAAGAAACCCAAATCTTGACGGATTTCTTCTATCAGTCTCTTCGCCTGTCCCCGGGAATGATGGTTTAAAACTAAGTCAGTTTTATTAATAAACACCAGACATCCTTTTTTTTCTTCTTTTATTTTTTGAGCAATCCTTTTATCCTGACGAGTAATCCCCTGAATGGGATCAATTACCAAAAGAGCAATAATGGCATCCTGCAAACTTTCCTCAGATCTCAAAGCAGCATAAAAATCAATTCTCTCTTTAATTTTAGGTCGAGTTATCAATCCTGGAGTATCCATTAATTCGTAGTAACCAAAGCTGGTGTCTAAAGTGGATAGAAGTGCATCTCGAGTGGTACCTGGAACATCACTTACAATGGACCGCTCTTTTCCTAAGAGAGAATTATAGAGGGTAGACTTACCCACATTAGGTTTCCCTACAATAGCCACCGAAATGCGATGCCTGTCAAAATAAATTTCCTGGTTTCCTTCTACTATCCTGGTGATTGTTTTACGGAGTTCTTTAAGACCATCTCCGTGAGCAGCAGAAATCTGCATAACAGATTCAAAACCCAGTGAAAAAAACTCAGCAGGCAGGGCTTCGCTGGTCATTCCTTCTCTTTTATTTATTACCATTATTACCGGATTCTTAATCTTCCGCAAATGGGAAGCCAGCTCCCAATCTATACTGGTAAGGTTCTCCCTTCCATCCAGGAGCCAGAGGAGAAGATCAGCTTTTCCTATTACTTCCCAGGTTTTCTCTTCTACTTTCTTTTGCATTTCATTCTGAGAATCTATTAGAATTTCTAATCCTCCAGTATCCACCAACTTTATCTTCTTTCCCTCTATATCTACTATATTTTCCAAGAAGTCCCGGGTAACACCAGGCTGCGGATCAACTATAGCTATTCTCCTCCGGGAAAGATGATTAAATAGGGTGGATTTCCCCACATTTGTTTTTCCTATGATAGCTACCAAGGGTATTTTCTCTTTCATAAAAGGAAGCTTCCCTTACTTTTAATTTTTTTACTACATCCTCCACTGAAAAATGAGGGGTAGAAGTTCCACTTACCACTAATATTCTATCTTCCTTACCTCCATATTCATTTTCCAGTTCCTCAGCTCTTTCTACCCAGATAGATTCTATTCCCCACCTCCGGGCAGTAAAAAATAAAGCTCTGGTGTTAGAACTATTTTTCCCTCCCACCACCACTACTTTGTTAATTCTGTGAAGCTTGATGCTTTCTATCAAATCTCTCTGCCGCATCTCGGTTTCAGCGCACAGAGTATCAAAAACCTCAAGATTAAGGTGAGGAAATAAGCCCTTTATCTCCTGAGTAAACTCCTCTTTTATTTCCCGGGGAAAAGTGGTTTGTTCTACCACTGCTATTTTTTCTCGAGGAGAAAATTTATTCAATTCCCCCCATTCTTCTCTATTTTCCAAAATCAGGGCTTTCTGAGAAATGAAACTCAGTAGAGCCATTACCTCAGGATGCTCAGGGCTACCTAAAATAATTAGACTGTACCCTTTTTCCTCTAATTCTTGAGCTAAAATCTGTACTTTCTTTACCCGGGGGCAGGTGGTATCAATAATTTTTATCTGGCGGTTCTCCAAAAATTCTTTAGTTTCTTTTTCCAATCCATGGGAACGAGTAACCACCCAGGAAAAAGGAGGTATGTCTTCAGGATCAGTAACTATTATTCCTCCCTCCTCTTCCAGCATCTTGACCGCCTGAGAATTATGAACTAATTCTCCCAAAAAATACATCGGCTTCCCCTGGGATAGAGCACGAAGAGCTAAATCAAAAGCTCTCCTTACCCCAGGGCAAAAACCTATCCTGTTTGCTACTTGTACTTCCATCTTAGTTTTCCACCAGTTTATAAAGTTTTTCTAACACCTCATCTATACTTAAAAAAGAGGTATCTATTTCTATAGCGTCTTCTGCTTTTTGTAAAGGAGCATCATCCCGGGTAGAATCTATAAAATCCCGCATCAGCACGTTTTTTAAAACCATTTTATAATCTATGTTATTCCCCTCATTTTTTCTTTCTTTCCACCGGCGATAAGCTCGAATCTCTGGACGAGCAGTAAGAAAAACTTTCAAATCTGCATCGGGCAATATCACTGTTCCAATATCCCGCCCTTCGGTAACCGAAGGGCGGGATAGAGCAATTTCTCGCTGCACAGAGCGCAGATAATCTCTTACCTCTTTTATTTTAGCTACCGGAGAAACTAAGGCATCTACCTCGGGTTGGCGAATATCTTCGGTTACTTCTCTGTCATCCAAAAATACCCGAAACTTGTCTTCCCAGGAAACTTTTATTTTTATTTGAGTAAGCAGTGATGAAAGGTTTTCGGAATCCTCGAATGGGATATGATTTTCCCAGAAATAAAGAGTTACCGCTCGATATAAAGCTCCAGTGTCAAGATAAAGATATTTCAAGCACCAGGCCAATTTTTGAGCTACTGTGCTCTTTCCTGCTCCGGCTGGTCCATCTATAGCGATATGTTCTTTCATCTTTCCCTTATCTCCCATTCTCCATACCCAATTTTTCCTAAATCTTCGAAGAACTCAGGATAGCTTATTCTTACACAATCTATGTCTTCCACTATCAAATCTTCCTCCCCCACTATTCCCGCTATTACCAGGCTCATAGCTATCCGATGATCTCCGTAACTATCTACCCTTCCTCCTTGAAAAACGCAAGGTCCCTGAATCAGAAGCCCGTCTTTCATTTCTTCTACTTCTACCCCTAATTTTCTTAATCCTTGAGCTATAGCTTTCAGACGGTCAGTTTCTTTTACTCTTAGCTCTTCTGCTCCAGAAATAATCGTGGTTCCCTTTGCTTTAGCAGCCAGAACCGCAATCACAGGTATTTCATCAATCACAAGAGGGACCAAATCTTTTTCAATTTTTATCCCTCGCAAGGAAGAAGATTCTACTTCTATGTCTCCTCGACGTTCACCAAACTCTTCTTTTTCCCCAATTATTTTAAAGTTTCCTCCCATTTCCCGAAGACAGGCCAAAAACCCGGATCGAGTAGGATTCATTCCCACATCTTTAATTAGAATATGAGATTGAGGTAAAAGAGTAGCCAGAGCAATCAAAAAAGAGGCCGAAGATAAATCGCCAGGAAGCGATAAATAAGAAGCAGAAATAGAAGAAGGAGGTTCAACCTCAATTACATTACCCTTTCTTTCTATTTTAACTCCTGAATAACGGAGCAGGTTTTCAGTGTGATCTCGAGAAAGCAAAGGTTCTTCAATAAAAGAGACTCCTTCTCCTCGAAGAGCAGCGAAAATCAGAGCCGACTTGACTTGGGCACTTGGAACAGGAAGACTATAAGAAAAAGCTTTTACCCTATTTTTACCTCGCACAAAAAAAGGAGGGAAAGAATCTTTATTCCTTCCTCCCACATCTACGCCAGTGAGGCGTAGAGGCTCCATAATCCTCTTCATCGGTCGTCGGCGAAGACTATTGTCTCCAGTGAATATGGTAAGCCCCTCTATCCCGGTAGCTATACCCGCTAAAAGCCGCATAGTGGTTCCTGAATTTCCAGCATCAATAACATCTTCTGGCTCTTTTAGCTTTCCTAATCCTTCGCTTTTAACCGTAATTCTCTCTTTTTCTTCCTCTTTAATTATTTCCACCCCCCAGAGCCCAAGACTGGCAAGAGTAGAAAGACAATCGGCACAAAAAGAAAAACCATCAATAACCGTTACCCCCTGGCTCAGAGCTCCTACCATAGCTGCTCTATGACTTAAAGATTTATCCCGAGGAGCACGAATTTCTCCTTCTACTTTCTGGGGAAAAGGATGAACTAAAACTTCCCTCATAGGTTTTTCCCCCTGTTCAAGTCTTCCCTTAAAGAAGATGCTTTCCCTAGGTAAAGGTGATGAATATCAGTCTGGTTCTTATCAGTATAGGCTAAAACCAGAAGACGGATACATTTTTCCAGAGCTCCTTCTACTTTCATTTCCTGGGTGCAGAGAAGAGGAACATAGCGAAACTCCTCTCTTTCTCTAATAACTTCGGCAGGAAAAGTGGAATGTAAGTCAGGAGTGGCAGTAATAAAAACCCCTACTATCTCTGAAGGAAAGATATCATTTTCTCTCAAGAGAAGGTCAAACAACTCCTTAGTAGCTTTTTTAATCTCCTCTTTATCATCCTGTTCTACTGTGGTTGCTCCTCTTATTCCTCTGACTTTTTTTTCCATTTTAATACTCAAAACCTCTTCTATCTGATATTCCTTTATCCCAGGGATGTTTAACCAGCTTTATTTCTGAAACCAGGTCAGCAATAGCAATTAACTCTTCCGGCACTTCTCTTCCAGTTATAATTACTTCTACCCCGGGGTCTTTTTGTTCTAGAGCTTTTCTGAATTCCTCCCAGGTTAAAAGATGATAATAAAAAGCATAAGGCAATTCATCCAGAATTACCACATCGTATTCTCCTTTTTCCAGAGCTTCCCGCACCATCTGCCAGCCTAGGAAAAATTCTCTCCGGTCTTCAGGGAAAACTTCTCCAGTAATGAATTTCCCACTACCAAATTGGTAGACATTTACTCCTGGTAAAAGTTGCAAAGATGCTAATTCACCGGTAAACTTCCTCTTAAAGAATTGTACAAGAAGGACTTTCATTCCCTGGCCTACTGCTCGCAACAAAGCTCCCAAAGCAGCAGTAGTTTTACCTTTCCCTTCTCCAAAATATACCTGAAGTAATCCTGATTTATCTGCCAAATTTTTCCTCCCGATATTTTTGTAAGAGCTGAATTTCTTCATCGGAGAGATAACGCCATTCCCCGGGAAGAAGATCTTTATCTAACAAAAGAGGCCCCATACCAACCCTTATTAATCTTAACACGGGATGTCTCAAATAATCAAACATTATCCGGATTTCATGCTTTTTTCCTTCCGAGATGGTAACCTCTACCATACTCCAGTTGGAGTGAGTTTCTTTAATTTCACCTTGCTGAATGTGATAGAAAATTCCTTTAACTTCAATTCCTTTTTTTAAGAAGGAAAGTTTTTTCTCACCTATATTTCCACTAACGTATACCAGGTATCTTTTTTCCACTTCAAATCGGGGGTGAGTAAGAAAATAGCTTAAGGCACCATCATTGGTGAAAAGCAGTAGTCCTTCGCTTTCGCTATCTAACCTTCCTACGGGAAAAATTCGAGCAGTTATCCCGGAAAGGAGCTCCACAACCGTTCGCCGTCCTCGAGGGTCACAGAGAGTAGTGAGATAATCTCGCGGTTTATACAGTTCTATATAAACCAGCTCTTCCTTTTTTCCTACTATTTTATTCTCTACTTTTATTATTTCACTTCCACTTACTCTCTCTCCTGGATTGGTGACCACTCTATCATTGATGGTAACCTTGCCTTCTTTTATCAAAAAGTCACACTTTCTACGGGAGGCTATTCCTGCTTGAGCTAAAAATCTATTTAATCTCTCCATTTTTCTTCTCTTGAAACAAATTCTTCAGTCTTTCCAATTCTTCTTCGCTTTCTATTCCAAATATTTCTAAAAACTTATCAGTAGTTTTATACAGAAAAGGTTTACCCGGAAGGTCACCCTGACCTGCTACAGTTATTAGTCCTCTCTCCAATAGAGTGCGAATAGTTTGTGCCGAATCCACTCCTCTTTTTAGATCGATCTGAGTCTTGGTAAGAGGTTGATAAAGAGAAATAACGGCCAGAGTTTCCAGAGCTTTTCGAGAAATAGTTTTAGTACTATTTACTTTTATCTTCTCTTTTAATTCCTGGCCATATTCTGGTTTAACTATCATCTGCCACCTACCATTTATCTCCCGAATAACGAGAGCTCCCTCTCTTTTTTCATATTCATTACGGAGCTCTTGTAAAGTTTTAATTACGGTTTCTTTATCTGTTTCGGTTAGTTTTGATATTTCTGAACAGGATACTGGATGAGAAGAAGAAAAAAGTAAAGCTTCAATCAGATTTTTCAACTGGAGGACAGGTTTTTCCGAAATATATTCGGCCATTTTCTCCCCTTTTCATTTGCAGTTTTTTTCTAAAAACTAAGTCCAGTAAAATTAAAAAAGTAGCAATAGTAGTTTTCCGATCTAGGCAATCGTGGAAAAATTCATCCATCTCCCAGAGTTCTTTTTCTTCTATCATTTTTTTAATTGTTATTTTTCTCTCTTCCAGTAATTTCTGAAACTGGGAATCCAGTGATACATCAGGAGGAGTTTCGGGAGTCAAATAAAGCTCGTAAAGAGATAAAAGCTCTGCCAGAGTTAGTTTTTCTAACTCTTTTACTTCTCTATTTTGAAAAGCTTCCCATCGCTTTTCGGGAGCTTTCAAAGTACTTTGCTCTCGCTCCTCTAAGTTAAAGAGAAGCTGGGTAAAAAGAAGAAATGCTTCTTCTTTCTCTTGTGACAGGTTAGCTTCTTCGTTTTCTTCCTCTCCCTTTCCTAATGCTTCATCTAATTGACTTTCCAAAAAGGCGAGAACTTCTTCCCACACTTCGATACATTGAGGAAAAGGAGTTTCCTGGAGAAGTTTTTTCCACTGAGATTCAGGATTTAAAATCATAGTTCAATTTCATAGCCTCTTTGGCTTCTTCTAAGGTAGCTCGAGCTAATTGACGAGCTTTTTTACTTCCTTCCCAGAGAATCTCTTTAACTAATTGTTTTTCTCTCTGGTATTTTTCCCGGTGAGGGACCACTTTTTCTAAAAACCTTGTCATCAGCTCAGCTAATTCTTCTTTACAACTTACGCACCCCCATTTTCCCTCTCGACAATCTTTTTCTATCTCTGTAAGCCGAGGGTTAGCAAGAAGACGGTGGAGGGAAAACACATTACATCGCTCAGGATGCCCAGAGTCAGATAGACGAATTTTTTCTGGATCGGTGAACATGGAACGAACTTTCTTTTTCACCTCTTCTGGAGATTCGGAGAGGCCAATATAATTATTTAAACTTTTGCTCATCTTTTTCCCATCTATACCCAGAATGCGAGGAGCTTCAGTAAGTAAAGCCTGGGGTTCGGGGAAAACCTCCCCATATAAATAGTTGAAACGACGGGCTATTTCCCGGGTAATTTCTATATGAGGAACCTGGTCTTCGCCTACTGGTACTTTAACTGCTTTATAAATGAGAATATCGGAGGCCATAAGTACTGGATAGCCTAAATGTCCATACCCCACTGCCTCTTTGAGACCCATATCCTGAAGTTGCTCTTTAAGAACCGGGTTTCTCTCTAACCATCCTACCGGGGTAATCATGGAAAATAACAAGTGAAGCTCAGCATGCTCTGGAACCCAGGATTGGAGAATCAAAATACTCTTTTCTGGATCAATCCCTACTGCCAACCAATCAGCGGCCATTTCTATGATGTTGTTTTCCAGCTGGGCAGTGTCTTCAAAAGAAGTAGTTAAAGCGTGCCAATCAGTAATGCCAAAAATGCAATGGTATTTTTCTTGCAGTTCTACCCAGTTTTTCAATGCTCCAAAATAGTGACCAATGTGCATCTTACCAGTAGGTCTCATCCCGCTGAAAATAGTTTCCTTATCTTTCATTTGTTTCATTCCTCCAGATTTTTTCTACTAATATTTCTTCTTCCTCCTTGCTTTTAACTAAGCCGTCAATCCTTGCCAGCTTCAACTCTTCCAGAATTTTAGCATAAACTGGTCCGGCAGGAATTCCTTTTCTCCTCAGGTCTTCTCCCGTAAGACAGGGAACGATTTTTCTCCATTCTTTTAAATATTGCTCTACTCTCTTTCTGGGAAGGGAGTCTTCCCCCCATTTAGCCTCAAGGAGAAGTAAAAATTCATCCGACAGGGGACGCAGAAGGAGATAAACTTGAGAATTGGGTAACGTCCCATCAAGAAGTTTTATCTCTAATTCTTCTTTATTATCTAAGTACACTTTAATCTTACGGACACAAACTTTAGAGAGAGCTAATTTATTTTTCAATTCCTCTAAATAAGCGGGGTCCATTTCCCCCCATAAAGGAGAAAGTTTAGCTAAAAAATAATCTAAAGATGGAGAAGAAAACTGATCTAAGAGCTTCACCAACCTCTGATAGATAGGTTCAAACTCTCTTCTCCAAGTACTGCCCGGGAAAATGTAGGGAAACATATCCAGTTGGTATAAACGCTCTAAGGAGCGATAAAAATCCGATAAACGCAGGATAAGATTAATTTCTTCTTTTAATCGATCGGGTTTAATTTTATTCAACAATTCTTCTCTTGCTGTTTGCTTGAGCAAACTCATGGTAAAGGGTTCAATTTCAAAGCCATACTTTTGCTCAAACCGAACAGCACGGATGGCACGGGCAGGATCCTCCACAAAACTTAGAGGATGAAGCACTCGCAAAATTTTATTTTCTAAATCTCTTAATCCTCCAAAGAAATCGAATAAATCTCCCCAATCATCCGTCCCGATACTGATAGCCATAGCATTAATAGTAAAATCACGGCGAAATAAATCTTTCCGTAAGTTACTATATTCTACATGAGGAGGAGCTCCAGGATAGTCATAATATTCCGAACGAGCCGAAGCAAAATCTACTCTTCTTCCATCTTTCAGAAACAAAATAGCCGTCCCAAAAGGAGGATAAGGAACTACTTTACCTCCTAATTTCTGGACTATAGTTTGAGCTAACTCTATAGCGTCTCCTTCCACTACTATGTCCAAGTCATAACCAGGAAACCCCAGAATTATATCTCTAACCACTCCTCCTACTAAATATGCTTTTACCCCCGCTCTTTTAGATTCATCACCAATAAAGTGTAAAAGTTGTAAATCGAGAGGAGAGAAATGGAGATATAGTTTTTCAGCCAGGTTAAGACGAGTAAGTTCTTGTACTACTGAATTTTCCCGCTGGTGTAAAACCCGTAGAAGGTCACTGCGGGTTATAATTCCTAAAAGAGTATCCCCTTTTACCACCGGTATTCTTCCAATATCTTTTTCTACCATTAAGTTACGAACTTTAAATATAGAATCTTCCGAGTCTACAGTAACAAGCTGGGAAGACATAAAACTCTTTACTGGAGCATTTTGCAATCCATGACGAAAAGCTTTCTCCACATCTCGACGAGCAATCATGCCCACTAATTTTCCATCTTCATCTACTACCGGTAATCCAGAAAAACCAAACCGCATAAGAAGAAGAAGAGCCTCGCCGATAGTAGTAGAGGGAGAAACCACCTTTACCGGATAGGACATGACTTCTTTTGCCCGGGTAAAAGAAAGAGAAGCTGCTAAAGCTTCTCGAATCATTTCCTCTACTTCTTCTATTTTTTTTCCTTTAACAGTGAGAGAAGCAGCACTACGATGTCCCCCTCCCCCCATCTTTCCCAGAATCTTTGCTAAATCCACTTCTTCTAAACGGCTACGAGCAATGACGTAAACTTTATTTTCTGTCTCCATCAGGACAAAAAGCAGTTCGATTTCTTCTAAATCCATTAATTTATGGACTAATAAAGAAATACCTTCCACATACTCAGTTAACCTCATCCGGCAAAAATGAACGGGAATCCCTTCTATTTCCTCTGCATGAAGAAAATTAATCATCTTTTTAAGAGTTTCTCTTTGTTCCGGAGTAAGCTGAATGCCAGTAAAGCGGTTTACAAAACTCACTTTAGCACCTTGCCGAAGAAGAAAAGAAGCGCTCTCTAAATCAGGAGCCTGAGTGGTGGGAAAAGTAAAAGAACCGGTATCTTCATAAATGCCTAAAGCCAGAAGAGTAGCTTCAAGTGGAGAAAGGGCTATTTTCTGCTCCATCATTTTTTCTACTAATATAGTGGTACAGGCACCATATTCTTTAATTATGGCGGCTTCCTCTCTTTTTTCTCCTTCAGAATGGTGGTCAAAAATGACCACTTCTACTTTACCATCTCTGATTAGCTCTCCCGCCTTATTCAAGCGTTCCCAGTAAGCGGTATCAACTACGTATATTTTGTTTACTTTTTCCCAGTCTACTTCTTTTTCTTTCAAAATCGGAAAAAAATTACCATAAAGAGAGAGAAAATGACGGACGTTGCGATTAACTGTTCCCCAGATCACCATCTGAGTTCCAGGAAAAAGCCTGGTAACCGCAAACATAGAAGCTAAAGCATCAAAATCCGTTCCTTCGTGGCTAACTACGATCTGCATTTTTACTCCATTCTTCCAAAAAAGAAGAAAATAATCTCTGGAGAAGAGGCTGAAGAGAGACGGCAATCTCTAAGACCTCCTGGTGGTGAATAAGAGAACCACTCATGCCTGCTCCCCAGTTGGTAACCAAAGAAATTCCTCCTACTTTAAGACCTAAAAAAGAGGCCAATTTTGATTCTTTAACCGTAGACATACCTACCATATCACCAGAGCGGGACAAAAATCGAATCTCAGCTGGAGTTTCAAAAGAAGGACCTAAAACCCCTGTATACACTCCCTGGTTAAGAGTAATGCTTCCTTTTCTTCCTGCTTTTTTAAAAATCTCTTGAATTTTTTCATCAAAAAAGGGAGGAGGAAGCAAAATCGGGTCAGGATAAAAAGTGAAGTCTACCTGGTCGGTAATAATAACCACACTTCCTGGAGGAAGAGAAAAAGAAAGACTCCCTGCTGCATTGGTTAAGATAATAGCTTCTACTCCAGCTAAATAGGAAAAAACAACAGGAAGAGTTATCTCAAAAAAAGAATAGCCCTGATAAAGATGAAGACGACCACTAAAAAGGAGAAAGGTAAAATCGTTTTTCTTTAATAAACAAAGTTTTCCAGCATGTCCTTCTACTTCAGTAAAAAAAGGAATCCCCAGATAAGGATAGGAAAACTCACCGATCAGTTCTCCCTTTACTGTCTCTTCCCAACCAGAACCAGCTACTATAGCCAACTGGGGTTTTTCTGAAAAAGAGGAGATAATTTCCTGGAATCTAAGGAGAATTTTTTCCGGATAATATCTGGAAAGCAAAGCTTGTTCCCGGACCATTCCACTCCACCTCCATCATCTGAGCTATAGTAGCAGCAATATCGGAAAAGGTTTTTCTTATGCCTAAAGATACACCTTGAGAATTAGAGGGGTTAAAAACTAACAGGGGAACATATTCTCGAGAGTGGTCAGTACTCGGGGTGGTAGGATCACACCCGTGGTCAGCGGTTATAAACAGAACTTCATCCTCTCGCAGAGAAGGGAGAAAAGAACTTAAATCTTTATCCCAAGCTTCCAAGGCTTGAGCAAACCCCCGAGGATTATTACGATGACCAAAAACAGTGTCAAAATCGTTGAAATTAACCCAGACCAGGTCTCCTTTTTTGCTTTTCTGTAGCTCTCGCAAAATTTGAAACCCTTCCTTGTTATCAGCTATTTTTATATTTTCATTTAACCCTCTTCCGGCAAAAATGTCCTGAATTTTACCCACTCCAATATTTTCGCTACCCTGGCGGAAGAGCACATCAAGTATTGTATCTTTAGGAGGAGGAAGAGAGAAATCACGCCGATTAGCTGTTCTTTTAAATTGACCGGGGCGTCCCACAAAAGGTCGAGCAATTATGCGAGCTACAGCATGTTCCCCCCTCATTATCTCCCTTGCCTTTTGGCACATTTCATAGAGCTCAGGAAGGGGAATGACTTCCTCATGAGCTGCAATTTGCAAAACGCTATCAGCTGAAGTATAAACGATGGGATAACCAGTTCTTAAATGCTCTTCTCCTAGTTCTTCAATAATCACCGTTCCTGAGGCAGGTTTATTACCTAATATTTTTCTCCCCCAAGCTCTTTCTAATTCTTCTATAATAGAAGGAGGAAAACCTCGAGGATAAACTGGAAAGGACTTTTCTAATATTATACCGGCTATTTCCCAGTGGCCGGTAGTAGTGTCTTTACCTTTGGATTTCTCGTTCATCTTCCCCGATAAAGCTAAGGGAATTTCTACCTTTTTTACCCCTGGGATATCATCTATCCACCCCAGACCCAGTCTCTCTAAAGTAGGAAGAGATAGCCCTCCTACCGCTTGGGCAGTATTTCTCAAAGTATGACTACCTTCATCACCATAAAAAGAAGCATCGGGTAACTCTCCTATTCCCACTCCATCTAAGAGAGCAATGAAAATTCTCATCTATCTTTCTTCCCTCATCCACTCATAAATGCCAATTCTAGTTTTAGCATCTTTTATTTCTTGCCGGTCTAACATTTTTTGAGCTTCTTTCTTGCTTATTTCTCGAAGATAGATTAACTCATCCTCATCTCCGGCTCGAGCCTCTGTAACTGGTGATACGTCTTTGGCTCGGAAAAAATGGATTATCTCGCTACTATAGCCAGGAGCTAAAGTCAAAGGAAATAGATGTTGCCAGTTATTACTGGAAAATCCGGTTTCTTCTTCTAACTCTCGTTGAGCACAAAATAGTGGTTCCTCACCTGGCTCTAAAGTTCCAGCAGGAATTTCCCATAACCACTCCTTAGCCGGAGCACGAAATTGCTTAATTAAAAGAAGTTTATCATCCGGGGTGGTGGCAATTATGGTTACCGCTCCAGGATGAGCAATAAAAACCCTCTCCATTCCTCCCTGGTAAGTATTCTTAATTACCTTAAAAATCCCAGCTTCTAAGAGCACTTCTTTTTTTATTTCTTGAGGCAAAGAAAAATCGTTTTCATTTTCTGAGTAAGAAAAAAACAATATCATTCCTCCTCTGGAGTTATCCATACGTGGCATACATTAACGTCTGAATTTTTATTTAATTCTTCAATAATTTTTTCCGGTTCCCGAGTAGCTAACCGCATAACCACGTAGCGATAATCTGGTTTCTGGTCCTGGTAAAAAGTAGCTAAACTGAGAATATTAACTCCGTATTCTCTGATTACTCCTGTAACTTCATGGAGGACCCCGGGCCTTTGAGGAAGCTCTAAAGTCAGGCGTGTTCCTCCTTCTCTAACTCCCAGAGTTTCCACTAAAATCTCAAAAATGTCCGATTCAGTAATTATTCCCACCACTCGACCAGCTTCCACTACCGGTAAACCACCAATCTGGTTCTTATTCATAATCAGAGCTGCTTCTTCGATAGGAGTGTCAGGTTTTGTATAAATTACCTCCCTGGTCATAATTTCTGCCACACTCATTTTGCTCAAAAGGTAAGTAATTTCAAACCGACTTAAAGTGGTAGCCTTGGAAGGAGAAGCTTCCAGAAGGTCATTATAGGTAACAATACCCACCAGCTCTCCTTTTTCTACTACTGGCAAACGACGAATATTTTTGTCCTTCATAATTTTCTCCGCTTCCAGGACAGTAGTGGAAGGAGGAACAGTCACTACCTCCTTATTCATCCGGTCTTTCACTAACATTTACTACCCCTCCTTTTTCTTCAAAGCTCTTTCCTACTTCTAAAGCTTTAAAGTTGACTGATAAGAGATTTGCTTTTTTCCCGACTAAAATTTTTTCCAGTGCTTTCTTTACTGCAGAAAAACTCACCACCGGTTGGCGAGCTATCAAGGCTCCTAATATCACCATATTAGTGGTTTCAGCAACTCCTACCTCTTTTCCCGCTAATTCATTAGCAGGAACTTGTAAAATTTCGATATCCCGCCGAGAGCAATTTTCTCGAATTAAAGAAGAGTTGACCACTAAAAGCCCCCCTCTTCTAACTAAAGGAGAAAAGCGACGAAAAGAAGGCTCATTCATCACTATACAAATATCAGGGTGGTCAGTGACTGTAGCCCCTATTTCCTCTTCAGAAATTATTACTGTACAGCTGGCTGTCCCTCCTCTCATTTCCGGACCATAAGAGGGAAACCAGCTTACTTCATATCCTTCTATCATTCCAGCAGTAGCCAGGACTCTTCCCAGAAAGAGGATTCCCTGCCCTCCAAACCCTCCGATTAAAATCTCATGATGCACGAGAGCTATCCTCCTTTACTTTTATTTCTCCTAAAGGAAAATAAGGAATCATTTTTTCCTCTACCCACCGCACTGCTTCTTGGGGAGTCATACCCCAATTGGTAGGACAGGGAGAGAGAATTTCCACCAGTGCAAATCCCCTTTTTTCTATTTGAGTGAGAAAGGCTTTTTTGATACATCGCTTAGCCTGACTAATTAACCGGGGGTTAGTAAGAGCCACCCGGGCGATATAGGCACTTCCGTCAGTTTGAGCTAACATTTCTCCCAACTTAAAGGGAAATCCCTGTGCTTCTGTGTTTCTCCCTAAAGGAGAAGTAGTTGTTTTCTGTCCGGGTAAAGTAGTGGGAGCCATCTGTCCTCCCGTCATACCAAAAACTGCATTGTTAATGAAAAAAGAGGTAATAAGTTCTCCTCGGTTGGCACAATGTACTATCTCTGCTGTACCGATGGCAGCTATGTCTCCATCTCCTTGGTAGGAAAAAACTACTCTATCCGGAAGGGATCTTTTTATCCCGGTAGCCACTGCTGGAGCCCGGCCATGAGCTCCCATAACAAAGTCAAGGTCAAAAAATTCGTAAATATACACTGAACAACCTACCGGTCCCACTCCTATTGTTTCTTCTGCAATACTCAGTTCATCTATAACCTCAGCTATAAGTCTCTGAGCCAGACCATGATGGCAACCTGGACAATAGGTAAAAGGTTTATTAATAAGAGTTTTAGGTCTCTCAAAAATCGTTTTCATTTTTGGCCTTCTCCCTCTAAAATATTGGCAATCTTTTGCAAAATTTCATCTACCGTAGGTATCATACCCCCTACTCTACCGTAAAAATTTACCGGCGCTCTACCTTCCACTCCCAGCCTCACATCCTCTACCATTTGACCCAGATTCATCTCTACAACAAGAACTCTCCCCGCTTTCTCTGCCATTTCCTGTACTACCCGGTAAGGAAAGGGGAAAAGAGTAATGGGACGAAGAAGAGAAAGTCGCCAGCCTTTTTTTCTTCCTTCTCTCACTACAGTTTTCAAGATACGTGCTACAGTTCCGAACCCTACAAGGAGCAAGTCGGGATTATCTTCTTCTCCAAATACTTCCCAATCAGTATCTTCTTCTGCCATCTGCTGGTATTTTTTTTCTAACTTGCGGTTAAAATTTTCCAGCTCTTGAGGATCCAGTTCCATACACAGGATAAATTTTCTCTCCTTTTCGCCCTTTCCTTTTACTGCCCAATCTTTGGGAGGAAGAGAAGGTAGCTCAATTCCTTCCCAGGTTACCGGCTCCATCATTTGCCCCAGCATACCATCCCCCAGGATTTTCACCGGGTTACGATATTTATCGGCTAAATAAAAGGCTCGATGAGTCAGGCTTACCAGCTCTTGCACCGAAGAAGGAGCAAGGACTAAAGTGCGATAATCTCCATGACCTCCACCTCTGGTAGCCTGGAAATAATCACTCTGAGCAGGCTGAATATTACCCAAACCTGGTCCTCCCCGGCTCATATTCACCACCACACAGGGTAGTTCAGCAGAAGCTAAATAAGAGATTCCTTCTTGCTTTAAACTAATTCCCGGTCCAGAAGAAGAAGTCATCACCCGTGCTCCAGTAGATGAAGCTCCGTAAACCATATTTATAGCTGCTATTTCGCTTTCTGCCTGGAGGAAAACTCCTCCTACCTCTGGAAGACGTCGAGATAAATATTCACTTATCTCGGTTTGAGGAGTGATGGGATAACCAAAATAAAACCGACAGCCAGCTTGAACAGCTGCCTCTGCTAATGCTTCGTTACCTTTCATTAAAATTCTTTCCATTTTTCTACTCCCTGTAAACTGAAATAGCTACATCTGGACAAACCTGAGCGCAAAAACCACAGGCTGTACATTTTTCTTCGTCAATCATTGTGGCTGGATAGTAACCTTTAGAATTAAAATTATCTTCGATGGTTAATATTTTTTTGGGACAAATATTAACACACAGACCACAACCTTTACAGAACTCCTGATTAATGTTTACCTTTGCCTTAGCCATTTTATCTACTCCTTACTCCATCCATGGTAGATACAAAAACCTTTGAATGCCAACCACTGCGCTATCAAAAATATTCCAGGATAAATTTCTTACCAGACTTTCCCAGATGCTTACAAAAAAAATGGGCAGACTCTCTTTTTGTGAAAAATCCCCGGTTTTTTGCCATCCCATTTTCAGGATATCTTCATCAGTGTATTCTATGAGATGAGTATTGGAGATAACGGAGTGAACGTCAAGATTTAAAACAGTTCTAGCTTTTTCTATAAAATCAGAGTAATTTTCCTCTTCTGAAAAAGGACGACAGAAATTAGTCACCAGTGTTAAGTGAACTTCTTTATTTCTCCAAAAAGATTGCAAACTTCGCCACGACTTCATACCTTTCAGGTCTCCTCCTAAATCTACAATAAGGCGATGATTTTTGTCTATTTGAGAAAGAATTTCAGGAATCTCTTTATCCCACAAGGGGGTATCAGCGTACCTCCCTTTTCCCTGGGGTAAAATAGAAACTTGACTCAAAAAACGGTCACTTCGAGCAGTAAAATCTCCTTTAGTAAAATCTAAATCTAAGAGATAGCTACCCATGCCCAAAGATTGAAAAAAAGAAGTTAGATTTAGAGCAATCTCTGTTTTTCCCACCCCATTGGGACCGGCCAGAATAAATATCTCTTTTTCTTCCATCTCTTGAGATAAAAAACTACTGTTTTTAAGTATTTGCATTTTGAGCTCTTTTCATCAAAGTTTCAGCGTACTGAAGAGCCGAATTATCTTGACCCCCATCTCCCATCATTCGAGCTAACTCTTTAATTCTTTCTTCTTCAGAAAGAGAGGAAACTTCCACCCAGGTACTTTCTTCATCTCCTCGCTTTTCCACTTTAAGGTGATGATGGGCAAAACAGGCAATTTGAGGTAAATGAGTGATAGAGATGACTTGATGTCCTGTGGCAATTCTTCTCAACTTGTCTCCTACCCAAAAAGCAGTTTGACCTCCTACTCCCTGGTCAATTTCATCAAAAACTAAAATGGGAATCCCTCTCACCTCTCTGGTGAGAGATTTTATAGCTAAAATTATTCGAGATAGCTCTCCCCCGGAAGCTACCTGCTCTACCGGAAAAAGAGGTTCTCCTGGATTCAAGGAAATGAGGAAGGAAACTTCGTCATCTTCTTCTTTCTTTTCCAGTTCTATCTCCAGAGCCACTTTAGAAAAGGAAAGCTCTTTTAGCTCTTTCTCCAATTTTTCTTTGAATACTTTAGCTGCTTTCTCTCGATGATGAAAAAGTTTTTCCTTTGCCTCCATCAAATTCTTCTCTTTAATCTCCAGCTCCCTCTCCCATTCCTCTAATTCTTCTAATTCCCGGTATAGCTGAGAAAGCTTAATCTTTTTCTCCTCAATAAAACTGATTAAATCTTTAGTAGTCAGACAATGGTATTTTCTCTTCCACCTCTCGATTTCTGCCACTTCCTTTTCTAACTCCTCTACTTTTAAAGGAGAAAAGTCAAAAGAGTTTCTGACCTTCTCTACCTGATAAAGCACTTCCTGTAACTCTAACTCTATGTTTTTAAGAGTTTCTTCTACAGAAGGAGGAAAAAGAGCTAATTCATCTTTTCCTTCCCAGTTTCTTCTTACTCTTCTCAACGAAGATAAAAATCCTTCTTTTTCCTCGGCTCCAGAAATAAGGTATATAATTTCCTCTGCTATCTCTTGATACCTCTGAGAATTAACACATCTCTGGAATTGTTCCTCTACTTCTTCAATTTTTTCAAGAGTTAAACCCATCTTTTCCATTTCTTCTAACATTTCTCTTATTTCTTCTATTTCTACTTCTTGTCCCCTTTTAAGTTCCTGGATTTTCTCTTTTATTTTATTCCTCTCTTCTTTAAGATGCAGGTAATTTTCTCGATCGAGTTTTCCCTCTTCATCTAAAAAAGAATCTAAAATAGCCAATTTATTCTCAGGAGTGAGAAAGCGGTTGTTTTCCCCTTGTCCGTAAATATCTACAAGATGAGAAGTTACTTCTTTCAAAGCAGCCAAGGTGACGCTTCTACCGTTGATATGAGCCTTACTCTTTCCTTCTCTATTTACCTCTCGAGAAAGAACCATCCCCCCTTTTATTTCTTCACTCCATCCTTTTTCCTTTAATTTTTCTTGTAATAAAGGAGAGAAAGAAATATCAAACCACCCCTCCACCTGGGCAAAATCACTTCCCTTTCTTATCCATTCCTCTCTGGGGCGAGCTCCTAAAAGAAAAGAAAAAGCATTAATCAAAAGAGATTTACCCGCTCCGGTTTCTCCGGTAACCACATTGAAGCCCGGTGCAAAATTTATTTCTTGATAATCAACAAGAACGAAATTTTTAATTATTAGAGTTCTTAACATTCTTCTACTTGCCTTCGAATATCCATTCCCCAGGACAGTTTGCTGCGCAATAAAGAATAAAATGGCCTCTTTGGACCGACACGAATTAAATGTGCTGAAAAATTAGACCGAGCAACAGTGATATGCTCCTCCTTCTGTATAAGATAACCTCGTTGCCCATCTAAGGTTACCATGGTTCCCTCTTTTTCCGATTCCAGAACTATTTCAATAGTAGAAGAGGGATCCACCACTATAGAACGAGCGTATAAAGTGTGAGCACAAATAGGAGTTACCACCAAAAGCTCCAGAGTAGGAAGAAGTACTGGTCCGCCGGCAGAAAGAGAGTAAGCGCTGGAGCCAGTGGGAGTGGCTACAATTAACCCATCGGCGGGGAAAGAAGCTAAGAATTCCCCATCAATGTAGGTGGAAAGACGAATCATCTGAGCAAAAGGTCCTCGGTACACCACTACATCATTAAGAGCAAAATCGGAATCGGATTTTCCATCTCGATGGCTAATATGGCATTGAGCCATCATTCGCTTTTCTACTTCAAATCTTCCTCTAATCACCTCCTCTGCTGCCTGGAACATATTTTCTACACTCGCTTCAGCTAAAAACCCCAACCCTCCCATATCAATACCTAAAAGAGGAACTCCTGAGGGAGAATAAAGCCAGCTCGCAGAAAGAAAAGTACCGTCTCCTCCCAAAACGAATACTACTTCTGGCTTTTCTTCTATTTGCGTCTCACCTTCCACAATAAGAGTATTTATCCCCTGAGACCGGAGAAAATTGTCCAGCTCCCGGGCCTTATCTCTTACTTTCTGAATTTTCTTTTTAATGAAAATATGTGCTGTACTTAAAACTTTATCCATCGTCCAATTATTAAACCTAAAACAAAAAATAAAATACTTAAAATTACCATCCATCTCCAGATAGAAGCGTTACTAAAAGGGAAAGTTACTCGGTATAACTCATCACTTTCTCCATTCACCAGTATAATTGCTTTAGGGCGGTAAACCAGATAATACTCTAACAGCTGTCTCCTCACCCGGGGATGGTCAAAATGCAAATATTCACCGGTTTTTACTTCAGCTACATATAAATCTTTTCCTCGACGCACAAGATAATCTGCTCGTGCCTTACAAGGAATTTTCTTACCATTTACCTGAATAAAAAACTCTCTTTCTGGCTGCTCCTCTACTAATTTAAAACCACTATTCTCTAAAAGAGAAGCAGCTTCTTTTTCCACCACCTGAGCTCGGGAGAAAATTTTCTTTCTTCGGTGTCTTCTCCAAGCTGATGAAACAAACATAGTAATCACTACTGCCACGGAGAAGGAAAATATCATCCCCCATACCCAGGGATTGAAATTCATATTATTATTTTCCTTTACTTTGGTGAGCTTCTTCCACCACCTGGTTTATTATACTTCTTAAGCTCCAGTTTGTTAAATCTGAGCTCCGTTTTACCCAGTATCCTAAAAACTCTATATTGCCTTTTGCTCCCCGAATAGGGGAAAAAGTTAAACCTTGAAAAGAAAAACCTGCTTCTTGGGCTTGAGTTAAAGTTTCTTCTAAAACTCGTTCATGCACTTTTTTATCTTTTACTACTCCTTTTTTAACTTCCTGTCGGCCAGCCTCAAATTGAGGTTTAATCAAGGCAATTAATAGGCCATCATCTTTAAGTATAGATGCAGCAGGAGAAAAAATCAGGCGGAGAGAAATGAAGGAAACGTCTATAGTAACACCATCTACTTTCTCTCCTAGAAAACTCAAGTCAAGATAGCGGGCATTAACTTTCTCCTTAACCACCACTTGAGGGTGATGACGGAGTTTCTCATGTAACTGGCCATACCCCACATCAATAGCATAAACTTTTGATGCTCCCCTTTGGATAAGACAATCGGTAAAACCACCGGTAGAAGCGCCAATATCGGCAAAGACCAAACCTTGAGGATTTATTTGAAATTCAGTTATCGCTTTTTCTAGTTTTTCTCCTCCCCGACTGACAAATCGAGGCGGCTCCTCTATTTGGATAAAAGCACCTTTTTCTACTAAAGTAGAGGGCTTAAGTAGCTGACCTAACCCCTCTACTTTCACTTTGCCACTGCCAATTATTCTCTGTGCTTTTTCTCGACTATCACATAAACCACTTTTTACTAAGAGTTCATCCAGGCGAATTTTCTCTTTTTTCATCCTCTAATATTTTCTTTCTATTACAAATCTGGCTATTTCTAAAAGGAGAGGAAAGGAGCGAGGAATAGATAAAAGAAGATGAATAGCTTCTTCTTCTTTATTTTTCATTATTTTTTCGCTCTCTTTCACTCCCTTAATTTTCACCAGAGTAGCTTTGTCCTGTATTTCATCCTTACCCGGGGTTTTACCTAAAATCTCCTTCTCTTGAGTCGCGTCTAGTATATCATCTTTAACTTGAAAGCACTCTCCTAAAAGCATCCCGAATTTTTCTAAAACCTCTTTTTCCTGAGAAGTGGCAGAACCAGCTATCGCTCCGCATAGAATTGAAGCGGTAAGAAAGGAGGCAGTTTTTTTGCGATATATTTCCCAGACCTTTTCCTCGCTTACTTCTTTTCCCTCTCCTTCTAAGTCTAATACCTGTCCTCCCACCATTCCCTCTATACCTAAGGCTTTCAAGATAACATTTACCATGTCTAATACTTTTTCTTTACCAAAAAACTCAACCAATTGTTCGTTTCCCACTATGAGCCGTAACCCCTCTATCAGAAGAGCATCTCCTGCTAAAACTGCCATAGCTTCCCCAAAAGCTCGATGCATACTGGGTTTTCCCCGACGGTAATCATCATTATCCATACAGGGAAGGTCATCATGTACCAGAGAAAAAGCATGTACCATCTCTATAGCACTGGCTACAGGCAGCAAATGTTCTTTTTCTATTCCATAGCTCAAACCTGTAGCCAGAGCGAGAGATGCACGAATTTTCTTCCCTCCCTTTACCCCATAAATGATAGGAGATACTAAAGAAGAAGTAACACTTAAGGGAGAAAAGTAACGTTCTAAATATTCATCTACTAAGTGAGCATTTTCTTGAAGAAAATCTTCTATTTTCATGTTTTTTCTCTTTTAGGAAGATAATTTTCCCTTTCTTTTAAGTTTTTCGCTAATTTTCCTAATACTCCATTAACAAACTTTCCCGACTCCTCTGTTCCATATTTCTTTCCCAACTCCACTGCCTCATTAATAGCCACACTTACTGGCACATCAGGAAGAAAAACTATCTCAAATATGGCTAAACGCAGAATATTGCGATCTACATTAGCCATCCGATAAAGAGGCCATTCTTCTGAAGCTTGAGAAAGTACCTCGTCAATCTCCTTTTTTTT